>CAZISK010000458.1:0-6585 GCA_964541355.1 uncultured Candidatus Obscuribacterales bacterium | reverse complement strand
AATTATCTTCAGTATCAAAGCCGACGGCGCTTACAGCAAATTCAAGTTCGAATCCGGCGTACACCGCGTGCAGCGCGTTCCCGAGACGGAAGCCTCCGGTCGCGTACACACATCGACTGCCACCGTAGCGGTTATGCCTGAGGCGGAAGAGGTAGACGTCGAGCTGCAGGACAACGATCTGGAGATCACTACGATGAGATCCGGCGGAGCGGGCGGGCAGAACGTCAACAAGGTTGAGACCGCGGTTCGCATTGTTCACAAGCCTTCCGGCATTATGGTGGCATGCTCAGAGGAGCGCAGCCAATTGCAGAACAAAGAACGCGCCAAACAGATCTTGCGCAACAAGTTATATAAGGTGAAGTTGGAAGAACAGCAAAAGGCAATTTACGACCAGCGCAAATCGCAGGTCGGAACCGGCGACCGGTCGGAGAAAATCCGGACGTACAACTTCAAAGACAATCGCGTAACCGATCACCGACTTAACCAGAATTTCTCGCTACTCAAGATTTTGGAAGGCGATCTGGACGAGATGATTCAGGCGGCAACGCTGGAAGAGCAACAGCAAAAGCTTCTGGAAGCGACCGGCCTGAACGGCGACCGTTAGTTCGTTCAAACAAATGATTGAATCGCACCTGACGCCGGGACAATCGTTGGCTTCGCTAAAGAATGAGATGTGCCTCAAGCTCATGACGTTCGACATTGAGCGCGACGAGGCGCTCACCGAATGTGACATGATGGTCGAGCACGTCCTCGGCCTGTCGAAGTCCAGTCAACTTGCTGGACGTCATCTCCAGGTCGATGACGATCAAATGGCCAGGCTCAACGAGATGATCGATGCCAGACGGCTCAGAATGCCGATTCAGTACATTCTGGGTGAGGCTTACTTTATGGGTTTAAAACTCAAAATCAAGTCGGGAGTTTTCATACCTCGTCCTGATACAGAAACCGTCGTCGAACTTGTAATTGAAAAACTGCGTGGCGTAGAGTCGAAGTCCAGAATGCTTGAGATTGGCGTGGGCAGCGGTGCAATTTCCGTTGCGCTGCTCAAGAGCTTGAGCAATCTCGAAGTGGTGGCAGTAGATGCATCATCTTTGGCGCTCGAGGTTACGGCCGAAAATGCCGCGATTCATGGTGTCAGCGAGCGGTTGACCCTCTTGAAGGAAGAGAGATGGTGGACCTCAGGTGATAGGTTTCAAATCGTGGTATCAAACCCGCCCTACATCCCGCGCCATCAAGCAAAGGGTCTCGAGCCCGAGGTTGGATTGTATGAGCCCGAACTCGCCCTATTCGGCACCGGCGAGGATGGTCTGGGCTTCTATCGAGACATTGCTGCGCACGGAAAAGAGAGCTTCGATGAAAGTGGTGCACTGATTGTCGTGGAGGTTGGAGACAACCAGGCCAGCGATGTTGCCGCCATTTTCTCAGCTGTCGGATTTGTCGAAGTAGAGTGCCGAAAGGACCTTACCGGTATGGACCGAGTGGTGAGCGCCAGGGCGCGCGCCTCCGTATTGCCTTAATGCTCGTTTTTGCTATGCCGAATATCTGCGCTCGATATAGCGCCCGAATTTTTCCCGCCAGATCCGAATGCGTTGTAACTGGCTCTCCTACTGAATAGTCTGAAACGTCCGGCTTTTGCGATGTCGAGTTTCGCGCGAGTGCCACCAAAGAAAATCCTTGTAAATACAGGGCTAGCTGTTAGAATGAAAAAATAGGGGTTTGTCCATGAGGCTCCATGAAGGACGGAATTTTAAAAGCTATTTCTGCTGATGGCAGAGTCCGAGCGGTGATCGCCACTACGACCCAGGCGGTGGAAGTGGCGCGCCAGAAGCATGGTCTTTCCTACACTGCGACGGCTGCGTTGGGAAGGGCTATGACTGCCGGTCTCCTTCTTGCCCGTATCGTGCTCAGAGACGGCCAGGTCACCCTCAAGTTCAACGGCAACGGTCCCCTCGGTAGGGTGTTCGTAGACGCGTCGCCGCGAGGCACAGTCAGAGGTTACGTAGACAATCCCCAGGTTGAGTTACCGCTAAACTCCCTGGGGAATTTTGATGTTGGGCAAGCGATCGGCAAGACTGGCTACTTGCATGTAACCGTCGATCACGGGTTTGGCAGACCTTGCGCTTCCACTGTGGAGCTGGCGAGCGGCGAGGTCGGCGAAGACATCAATCGATATCTGGTCAATTCGGACCAGGCCGGATCCATTGTCGTGGTCGGCGCGCATCTATCGAAGTCAGGTGTGGAAGCCGCCGGCGGTCTCATCGTTCAATTGCTGCCCGATCATACTGAAGAGACTATCTGCCAAATCGAGAACAACATTACTACTTTCGGCACCTTTACCTTCCTGATGCGGCGTGGCATGAGCCTGGAGAATATTCTCAAGCGCATTCTCAGCGGCTTCGAGATCCGCGCACTCACCGATGTCGAGCCGATTTCATTCTATTGCAAATGCAGCAACGAGCGTTTTGTGGAAGCGCTAAAAATACTGTCGAAAAGCGACCTGATTTCAATGGCGGAAGAAGATGGCCAAGCCGAAGGCCGTTGTCATTTCTGCAACGAATATTATTACGTCGGAAAAGACAGGCTTTTGGACCTGGCGGGACAAAGATCTATTTAGCGAGGCTGCGAGCTCTTAAAGCGCCCGGGCAATTTTCCCGCGCTTCAGGCACGAGGTGCAGACTTTCATTCGCTTAATCGAATTGTTGATTCGAGCGCGGACAGTTTGCAAATTGGGCAGCCAACGCCGCTTATTATGCGGGTTCCAGTGTGACCGTAGGAAGGTATAGTTCATACCAACAATCGGTCCTTTGCCGCAGACATCACAACGCTTTGCCATAACAAGCCTTCCAGTCGTTAAACGCTACCAATGATTCATCCCGCGGTCGCATAAAAAATGCTCTGGCGGGCTCAATAGCTCCGTCCGATAACGCTTGACGGACTATCGAGTAAAAGCCGGTTGTTGGTGGGAGCAAATCCCGCCACTTACCAGGCAAAGGGTGCATTGTAGCAAGCTTTCAGGAATATCCGTAGCAAATATTGTCAATTGTAATGGTTCTGCAGAACAATTAGACACAATATTTGCCCAATTAGTTGGTCAACGTGGTAGTCTGTTTTTGGGGGAAACAACTTGGTTGGCGTTGTCAGGCTATCAGATTGAGCCGTTCTCAAGAAGAACTGACCACATCTAATCCCGCCACGTGGTCGATTAGTATTAGATTTTCATTGGACATGATAAAACAACACTACTAATGGCCTCGAAATCGTGGTATCAATTCAGTGGGTGCAGCACTGCCGCTTGATTTCTTTCTTTCGGTAGGAAAGCGAGAGGATAGTGACAAACTTAGGGATCCAGGAATGGCACTCGTAAATTACGCGGCGAGAGAAATCAACTGCAAAATCGTTTACTATGGCACCGGTCTTGGTGGCAAGACTACGAATTTGAAATATATTCATAGTCAGCTGGCACCGACGACGCGCGGAGAGCTGATCAGCCTCGCGACAGAGACGGAACGAACTCTTTTCTTCGACTTCTTACCACTCGATCTTGGCAGCGTTCAAGGGTTCAAAACCCGATTCTCCCTATACACCGTCCCTGGTCAGGTTGAATACAACGCCAGCCGCAAACTAATTCTTAACGGCGTAGACGGCATCATCTTCGTGGCAGATTCCGACGTGATGCGGAGCAAGGACAACGTCGATTCATTGCAAAACATGATTGAAAACCTTGCTGAATACAGCCTTACTCTCGATAACATTCCGTGGGTTTTGCAGTACAACAAGCGAGACCTCGCCAATGCAATGCCGATCGAACGTATGGAGCGCGAGCTTAACCAGCGTCAGGTCCCCAGCTTCGAAGCGGTCGCTTCTGAAGGTCTTGGAGTCTTCGCCACGTTGAAGGCGATCAGTAAACTGATCCTCAACAGGTTGCAATAAACCTGCACCATATATGGTACTGGTTGTGGATGAGCCGATGATCCGATGGCTAAGATACTCGTAGTAGATGACCACGTCGAGTTAACCAACAATCTGGTTGATTTCTTGAAACGCGATCATCACGTTATCGAGTCTGCATATTCCGGTTACGATGGGCTTGAATTGATTTTGAATACGCAGTTTGATCTCGCCATTCTTGATTGGGGTCTTCCCGAGATAAGCGGTATCGAGCTTTGCCGCCGTCTACGGGCCAAGGATCCTACAACGTCCATCCTTATACTCACTGGTAAAACAGAGTTGACCGAGAAGGTTGTAGGTTTTGATGCTGGTGCGGACGATTACCTGACCAAGCCCTTTCATCTGTTGGAGTTGCGGATAAGGGTCAACGCCTTGCTCAGACGGCGAGGTAAGGATATACAGACGGTGTTCAGGGCAAAAGACCTGGAGCTCGAACCGGAGAAATACATTGTCAGAAAAGGCGGTAAGGAGATCAAGCTGCTGCCAAAGGAGTTTGCTCTTTTGGAGTTCTTCATGCAACACCCCGGCCAGGTTTTTAGTCTCGATAATCTGCTCGATCGGGTCTGGACATCAGACAGTCTAGCTTCGACAGCGGCTGTTCATGCGTGTATACGAAGACTTCGTCAGAAGATCGACGATGGCTCTCAGGAGAGCTTTATTGAAAATGTCCATGGCGTGGGATATCGATTCGAGCCTTGAGTCGGGCTCCAGTCCTTCGTGTCGGCATTCTTTTGATATTGCGATACAAGTTTATTTGATTTTGCAAACTGCAAGAACCGCAGTATATAAGGGTTTGGGGCTATGTGGATGTGTTACCAATCAGACCAACTCTGAAAATGTCGACAAAATGTCGATTTTGTGTAGGTAAATGGTAGAAGTTGCACCGCTCTGTATGAATGGATCTGGCACTTTCCCTCAAAGGACAGGTCATCATTAATGTCAGGGTGGACTATGAACATCAGGCACACAACCACGTTATATGTTTTACCAGGTGGCTTATTATCAAAATCGAGCCACCGAGCTGAGATAAGGAATCCTGGCGTAGCGGAAGCTTGTTCCAACGGTTCAAGGAAAATCGCCGTGCCACCACGCACTCGGACCAATCTGCCGGACTTGCGAGTTCTGCCTGATTGTGGTGCCGAGATCCGCTTCGAGCCTGCGCTCGAGCAACATACTAAACAACGGACTACGAGTCTGGACCTCACCGTTCCGGACATCACAGAACAGAAGCCGGCAGTAGATACAGGTCGCAGATCAAAGTGCGACACGGTGTTAAAGTGGCATCTCGAAGTTGATCTGCCGTACGATGGAGATCTTTTACTGGCTGACTGTGCGGCTTCTCTTATTATTGAGAAGCACCAGATATCAGAAGAGATATTCGATCGATTTGCTTATGCGCTGTGCGCGGGTAAAGAACCCGGAATTCTCACATTGCTCAATCAGAAGCTCGAGCGGTGCGGATCCCCATTGCGCATTGCCTTTGTAGATCAGCGTTTTCTTACATGCTCCGCGGAGAATGAGGAGTATTTTCGCGACGTGCTCTTTTGTACTTCGGTAGGTTTGGTTGACCTCGATAAGTGTTGCACACCTTTGGACAGCATTAATCCGGCACTCATCCCTTCTGAATCAGTTACCATCTGGCCGATCCGACAAGTTCGAACGGTTTATTGTTCTGATAGGAATGGACGTTTGGTTTATCAACAACGAAAGTATGAGCACGTCTTCAATAGCAGATGACCGCGAAGGCGCATGACTAACAGTTGGAGAACGCCACCTCTACCTGACGAGCGTCATGATGGCTTGCTATATGCGGGCCGACGCCGGCACTCTTACGATGAAACGCCGCCCTGGAAGGGCTCCTCGGTGGTTGGAAGTGATCTGTAGACTATTCTTTGAGCACCCTATCCTATGCTTCGAGAAGGAGGAAAATATGACTTGAAGCGATTGAAAAGTTGCCCGTAATCCTGGCCGCAACGGGCATCGATTTGGCTGAGTGGTTCCGTCATGTGCGTTTCTTCCCCAATCTCAACGCTTGTGTCAATCTTCCCCTTCAGGCTAAATAACTTGCTACGCGGCCGACGGACGGCGTAAGTATCTGTTGAAAACAACGGATACTTACGCTGTTGGGCTTGCTGGGTTCGTCTGGCGTTGTGTCAAGCTCTGTTGGCTTAAGTCATTAATACTGGAATTGGCGCTCCACTTCTTTTACTCTATATGTAGCAGTCAACTTGGAGTGGTGCGGCGCTGTGGCTCCGATTGTCGGTCAGGGCAAACCAAGCAAGGACTCTCTCGTAATAGCGATGAGAAAAGCGCTCAATGTCGAGAGGCGGTCTCGTTATGCCGATTTTCATGGACGTCGTAGCACCTTTTCGCAATTCATGCGACAGACGTCGGCGAGTCTATCCAGGACATATCCGATGGATTCAACTTGGATAACGATTCGTGGTTTGTTCCGTCAATATCCTCACACCGACGTCGCTACGCGCATCTCGATCATCAAGAGAGCCGAGGAGTTGATTGAGCCTCATCTTGATGATTTGATGCGCAACCAGCGCAGGCAGGAAGAAGCGGACTCCTCTCAACTCGATGAGGCTGCATCAGACGAAGAGCGTGGTATCGTCGATTCGGATATCGAAG
>CAZISK010000457.1:0-6592 GCA_964541355.1 uncultured Candidatus Obscuribacterales bacterium | reverse complement strand
AATTGGCTGTCGACCGAGCCGTCGCCACACGGTCCCAGAAGCTGTCGATTCCCATTCTGCCCGGACGCATCAGCTCTGCCAGCCTCGGTCTGCAGCCGTTCGCTTACATCGTCAGGTGCGTCGCCGAAGACGTATTGGCGGACAAGGCGACCGACAGCGAACTCGAGATCGAGCTTGTCACCACGCCGCAAGGCGCGCGCCACATCAGGGCGGGACTCGCTCAAGAGCGTCGGACAAAGAAGCGCTGCGGGGTCTGCAGCGACATCAAGCCCACGGCCAAGGGTGGCAAAACCTCCAAGTCCGGCAAAACGCCTGTGAAGGCGGGCAAGTCGGGCAAGGGTGACTGTCACAAGGCCAAGTAAGGCGGTCGGCTGTGCAATGCGCATGGAGGCGCTTCACACCTTGACGTTCAAGTCCTGCAGTGCACGAGACGCTTAGCTGTCGAGGACCCTTAGCAATCTTGCTTGCTTCGTTGAGGAGCCTCGACAGTGAAGGGAAGTGACGCTCGCCAAACCGGCGAGCAGTTCACTTCTCACAAGCCTGATTACTATTATATATCTTAGTAGGTTGTTGCCGGAGAAGAAGAACGGGGTGAAGCAGCGCTCGTGCTGCTTCACCGTCCGTTCCTGCGCTCGTCCTCAGGCTTTCGCCGCGGACCGAAGCGCTTTGGCGCGCCTGACCAGGTCCAGCATCGCATCCTTCGCTGCGACAGGGTCGCTCTTGAAGGTGGTCCGCACCTCCTGTTCTTCGCGCTCGATCTGGTCGAAGGTGTGTTTGAGCGGCGCGAAGTTCGCTTCACCCATCCCTTTCCGAGCGACATCGATTGCTGCCTGCGCCGTGTCCAGCTCGTTGCCGGCTTCCAGCGCCTCTTTCAGCGCCGCCATGATTCCAGCGAGCGCCCGGTTGGTCTGTTCGAACAGTTCAGCCATCGATTCGAGCAGATCGGATGGCTTGTACTCTGTCTTTTTGACCAACCCACCGAATAGGGTGGCGTCTTCGATCGGAATTGACTGACCGTCGACCGTTACGGTCTCGTCCCGCAGCATCGCCATGCAGCCCTTGTAATCGCCCTTCTCGAAGGAGCTCCGGGCTGACGTCAACAGTCCGTTCGCCTTGGCAAGGCGCGCCGAGAAATCAGCGAAATTGGTAAGGGCGCCTTCGTACCGGTCTTTTGTCGTCCCGGCGAACTTGCCCTTCCAATCAGCCTGGTCCTGAACGAATCCAAGGTATCCCTTGCGAAGTCGCATGTAGAGCGCGTTGGCTGAATCCATCTTGGCGGTCCAGTCAGAAATGAGAGCCTGGGCTGCGACCTTGAGATTGGCTTTGGTTCGCCCGATCCAGACGAAAACCCCGAGCGCACCGCCGATCGCGACAACGATCAGAATGTAGATCGGCAGCCGTGAGTAGAACCTGGCGTTTTCCTTGTTACGCTCTTGCTCGAGGTTGTAATCGTCGATCACTTGATTGACGTTGCCGGCGATACTGTGAAAACAGCCCATTGGGTCCTGCGGCATGAATCGTTTCAGAGCAGGCAAGACCGGTCCGTTAGCAGAATCGAGCTGCTGCTTGCTGAGCCCGTAGGTTTTCAACCCCGAGCCGGCGTTGACTGCTACCCAGCCCACAGATGGATTGCTTGCGCTTCGCATCCAGAGCACGATGACGTAGTTGTCACCTGGGAAGTTGCCCGCCCCTTGCCAGCGCAGGAGTATCGCATCGAGGCGCGGCCCGGCGAGATTTCCGGACCCGGTCTCATCTGTTTGCTGAACCGCGACCACGAAGAATTTGACGTTGTTCTTCGCGCCCAGTTCATTGAGCTTCTGCGACAAACCAGGCATGGTGACCGGAAAGTCCGGGTGGCCGGCAAGCGCCGGGTCGATGTAGACCGGCGTCGAACTGTTGAATGCCGGTTGCCAGGCTGTCGCCGCCCAGGCTTGTCCCGGCATCAACATCAGAAGCATGGTAAAAACAAGCGTCACGACTGGTGTCGTGAGTCCGGTGACGGTTCTCATGTATACCTCCAGTGCGGATTTTTGTTGCTCCGAACAGGCGTCTGCGTGGTCATGCGGCAGGCTTGAACTGGTTGTGGCACCACGGATCGACGTATGCCGAAAGCGGGTTCTCGTGGACGGAGACGGTAAGCTTCGAGCCGCGCGGGAAGGCTCGATTGATGTGGGCTCCATCGATGTAGAGTTGTCCCTCCATCATCTCGGAGGTGACGACGACGGACGCGTCATTTTGCACGCAGCCACCGCGCAGCGGGTAGACGAATCCCGGCCGTATGAACGGCTTGTCGACCCAGAAGGCATACTGGGTGTCGGTGATGTCGAGAACGTAGCCGTTGGCAGCGCGCATGAGTCCGGTGGAGCCGCTGGCCGTGGAGACGATCAAACCGGACGACTTGTGGCTTGCCGAAGCGCCGGCCGCCTCGACCTTGTACCGGCTGGTTCCAGCCGGACAGGAATGGGTGATAAGCACTTCGTTAAGGACCGGCACCTCGATGAGCTGATCGTCGAGAGTCAGCTTCAAGCGGGTAAGCGAGCAAGCTTTACGCTTACCGAGAAGGATGTCGTCGAAGACCCGCTCGAAGCCCGCTCGGTCGGTAAGGCAGAAGTGGCCGAAACTCGTTATCGGCGCCGAATTGATGCCGAGCATCGGCACAGTCGTCTTGACCGAGTGTGACGCATCGAGAAACGTTCCATCACCGCCGATGGTGAGCAACATTTCGTTGTCGCGGATGTCGACAGTCTCGCCAGGTTGCCTGGCCACGCAACATGCAGTGATGTCGCGATCGGTGAGAATTCCAACGACATGCTTGAGCGTCTGGTTGTGCTCGTCGTCGGTCTTGTCCAGCTTGTCCTTGTCGGCGCCAGGCTCGAGCAGCTTCTTCATCTCTTCGTCTTCGGACGCCTCAGCCCGTGCCTTCAGTGTCTGTTTGACGAGCACGAGGACGCGCTGTGGCTTGAAAACATAATTGGGCTTCTCTTTTTGACCTTCGCTCATGATGTCTCCTGTCCTGCGATCTCGCATTATCTGAGTGATCAGCGATGCGCTCGATGTCGCACGACATCGAGCTAGAACAATGAACAGCCCGCTTGCCAGCCCAGACCTCTCCAACCCACTCAGCTTCGAGCGTCAGGAGACATTACATGTGATGGGCATCGAGTCTAGCGGTGGCGGTATCGAAAGCAAATAAAAACAATAGTGACTGGATCAGAATAGGAAGAATGTTTGAAATCAAACAAGATCAAAAGCGGTTTTTCACGGATCTAATAACTAAATCTACTTTCAGACAGAGATCAAAGGAGGCATTATCGCAAGCTTTCTGTTGACATCAATTTAGCGGAAGTAGCGCTAGCACTTGATTTGTTTGCGTGGGAACTTTCTGCCTTCGACCTAAATCTCCAACCGCTTTGTAATGAGTTAGGCGAGGAGGCGCCTCTTAAATTTGGTTGAGATGAAAGGTTGGAACGCTAATCAGGAAGAGCTACAACGGCTAGCGGTGTGTTGCCGCAAGAATCCAGGAAGTCCAGTATGTCAGCTTTCTGATCGTGCGAAAGGATCTCAAGCGACATGCCACAAACAGATTCTGATAATCCAGGAGGTGTCGGAGTAGGTCTTACATGAAAGGTTCGTTCGATTTTCGACTTCAGCGCTTTTTCAGCCGCGAGAACCGCATGTGTGCTTTCGAAAGTTAAGATTATGCGCATTACAGGCTGATTCTCGCAGATCGATAAGTTGATTGAAAATCTAGAATGTCATGGGATTTTATCAGCCCGTCAATGGGAAAGTAAGCTACAGGTAAAAATTTGGAAAACCGTTCTGCAATTACTAAGACTCGCTACCCTACTGGATTTCCCGATGTTATACTGAAAATATAAATGAGAGGTGACTATGCAGTACTTTCTATGTCCGCGATGCAGTTTCAAGGTCCCTGGCAACCGTAGGTCTTGCCACACATGCGGCTATGAAGTGCCTAAGGCTGTCACCAACGTCAGTACAGACAACACTGGCTCTGGCGAGAAAAGTCTTTCAAAAAAATCCAACGTCTGGGCGAAGGTTTTGGGCTTCAGCCAACAGGAAGGCAAGCCTGACGAGAAGCCGGCTCTCGGCTAGGAATAGCAGATTCTGCCGCTGAGTATCGTGCATACGTGATTGGCATGCGTTCAGCTTGCACTGTCAAGCACTTGATGAGTCTTGCGGGAATTTCGAGGCGGTGAATCGGGATCTCGGAAACTTGCATGAAGATGTATGGTACCGCTACTAGTAGTATGCCTGAAAAGCCTAATCCTCCGAACGACAACCGACAACCGACGAAACTGAGAGCGCTCGAACATGGTCAAAATCGGACAGAACAGCCGCAAGGCGAACTCTTACAACCAATCTACGTACAAGTATCAACTCGCCATCCGTGAACAACATCACCAACTGAAACTGATTTACTAGATTGCTCGAGACAGTTTGAAAACTTGAGGTGAGACGTGGCTGTTGGTGCGGTAGAGAGTCGATGTTTGCTTGCCTTGTAAAGATTGGTTGTTCATGCATAATCACCTGACACCGTCCGTAGTGGTTCAACTCCAAGATCAGTTAGGACTGCAATCCAGGCACATATTGACTCACTTGGTGGACTTTCCCGATATTGACATGCTCAAAAATCCAGCTTGCGCAAATAGTCTCGCAAGTTGCTTACGATATTGGTAAATCAATCAGCCAAGTAAGTATGAATATTGATTTTGCCATCTGAAAATTTAACGGATACATGGCGCGTATTTCCATGTGTATTCCTTGAAGAAGTACACCAGCGCTCCTACGTTAGATATAGCTCCTACCTCATCCCAAATCTCGATAGTCTAGTTTACAGAGAGGAAATCACTCCCGGTATTGCTTTCTATGCCACCGTTTCTGGTGGCTAAGCCTATCACATGGTTCGCCCGGCCCGTTCAACAGGGTCCGTCGTTTGATCATCTAAACCAAGAATCCTGGAGGAGAAAGCATGGCTAACATAGCCAACAAGCGCAACGCGCTGCCAATCGCTACCATCGCCCTGATCGTCACCAACGTGATGGCGTTTCTGGTCCAACTGATTTCCTACAACTGCTTCGATTCTCACGAGTGGTGGTGGGTCAACCTCATGAACCCGGCGCAGGTGGTCGGGGCCTTCGAACAGTCCGCGCCGGGTCAGCTCTTGTTCGCAGGCTGGTCTGTCCTTGTTTCCATGTTCCTGCACGGAAGCATGGCCAGCATCGTCGGGAACATGCTAGTCCTGTGGTGCATCGGACTTTTCGTAGAAAGACGGCTCGGTTGGCGGGTCTTCATCTCCGCGTACCTTCTCACCGGTTACGCCGCGATGATGCCGTTCGTCCTCAACACCCCGAAATCCGAGATTCCCTGCCTCGGGGCTGGGGGAGCCGTGGCAGGCATTCACGGAGTCTTTTTCGTCCTGCTTCTCACCCGCGAAGTCTTACCGAACATTCGACTGTGGAAGAAGCTGCTCCTGTGTGGTCTGACTCTCGGCTGGCTCGGAGAGCAAATCTACGGCATCTACCAGGGGGCGAACGGCATCCCACAAAACATCGCCTACTGGGGGGAAGCCGGTGGCTTTGTCGCCGGAGTGTTACTGGCGGTAGTCGTCGCCCTGACTCTGGCGTTGGCGAGCAAAGACCCAGCAACAGCGCCCAGTCCAGCCTGACATTCAAGCTGGCACCACAAATCGTTGCTTCCAAGCGGAAACCGGCGCTTCGTCGCTGGCGTGTTGCTGGTCTGAGTCGCTCTTGTACTCCGGGTGGAGTAGAAGCCGATCAACAACACATGACGTAATCAAACAGGTGGGGTCGCCATCGTGGCGACCCCATGGAAGGGAGACTTTCGATGATCAAGCGAATCTCGTACACAACGAAGACCCGCAAATTCGCAACGGGTTACAGCATCGACTTTCGACCGGGCATCAACGCGCTGGTCGGGGACCAGGGCTGCGGCAAGAGCACCGTGCTTGACTCACTGGCAGGAGTGATCAACACATGCACGATTGAAAAAGACCCTGGAACGAAGGTCAGGCACTTTGACTTCGAAAAGTTCAATCCGCGACTTTCCACCGCATTCGGTCCCACTATCGATCTTGGAATTCAGGTCCAAGCGCTCTGGCAGAGCCACGGACAAGCGACGGTCAACCTCCTCGCAGACTTTTGCAAGTCGGTCACGCAGCCACACACCTTCCTGCTGGACGAACCAGACACCGGTCTGTCCATCCGGAGTGGTCGTGTCCTGGGCAAATTCTTCCACATACTCGCCCGGTACGGGCACCAGGTAATTGCCTCGGTGCATAACCTCGTGGTCATCACCGCGTTCGACGAGGTCTACAGCGTTGAACACGGGAAGTGGATGACGCCCAGAGCGTTCATCGCCACGCAGCTCGAAGACCCCGCCTGACCCGGGCCGGCACACAGTGATTTTGAGACGCTCGGCACTAGCCGAAGTCGGAGCGGGTTACCGCTCCGAGCCTCAAGAAAATGAAGGAACCCCTGCCCGGTAAACCTTCATTTTCAACGGTAAAAGTTCACTATACGGCTTAGTTGCTAAGAGGGTCTTTTTAGAGAAC
>CAZISK010000456.1:0-6619 GCA_964541355.1 uncultured Candidatus Obscuribacterales bacterium | reverse complement strand
CACACTATTCTATTCTTTTCGCCTTGCTATCAACGGTATCGTCGATAGAATCTAGCCTCGAGTAAGGTCTCGCTAAGTGAGTTTGCTTCTCAGGAATTGCTGTGGTCTCAACTTTAGGTGTTGTTACCACAGGCTCGGGCTTGATTGTGAATACGCTATTCACGGTTCTAGAGGCACTCTTGAACATCTCAACGCACTGCTTGTAGTTGAGGGCACCAACGACTACTAAGCACCCCCACACAAGCGACACAGTCAAGCCGATAAGGAAGTTTCGCAGCGGTTTCGGTGAGTCACCACTAATTCGTTGGTTCGGACGCGTGGATTCGACGATGTCGCGTAGTGCGACCGCGAGTTCTTCTCGCTTCTCACTATCGACACCTAGATCTTCTTTAGCTTCAGCAAGCTCCTGAGGCAGAGGGGATGGGGAGCCGGCACCCACGCACTGAATCCAGTGTTCAATCGCGCGCTTGAATTCTTTGGCCGTCTGATATCGCGCGTCCGGGTCCGTTTCGAGCGCACGCTGAACAATTTTGTTTAGGTGATCTACCACTCTCAAGTCAGAACGGTGCTCATCGAGCGGCACCGGATGAAGGTTTGGATTGCAATGCGCCGCCATTGTCTGGCTCGCGGTTGGAAAAACATATGGAAGCGCGCCTGTGGTGAGCTCGTAAAGAAGAATGCCAACGGAATATAGATCCGATCGCGGACCTACGTCACGACCCATACATTGCTCAGGGCTCATGTATAGTGGCGATCCAACCACCTGTCCTGCCGCCGTCAACCTCTGCAAATCATCCTGTAGCCTAGCAATTCCAAAGTCCAGAACCTTCACCACCTGCTCTCCGCCAACTCCCCTACCGACCATAATGTTGGCCGGCTTTAAATCGCGATGAATGATCTGTTGGCTGTGAGCATGATCCAGAGCGTCTAACACCTGAATGACAATTCCGGCAATATCTTCTTCGGACATGCATCTATTGGACGAGGAAATGATCTTGTCAAGCGACTTTCCTTGAATGTATTCCATAACAAAGAAGCTCTGCCCAAGAGCATTTTCAAAGCAGTCAATCGCCTCGATGATGTTCTTGTGACGGAGCCTGGCAAGCACTTTCATCTCTTGCGCGAATCTGGACATTAACTCAGGTTCGGCTGTTTTGAGCGTCTTGATCGCTACAATTCTATCAACACTCTTGTGCCTGGCCTTGTAGACAAGCGCCATCGCACCTTCGCCTAGAGTTCCAAGGATTTCATAGTTCGCAGGAAGAGCTGGATCTGACGAGGAATTGAAAGTAGTCATTTTAGATGGTCTTGGTATCAGGCGGTGAAGGTCCTGGATGATGTCAACCTTATACCCAGATTGGTCCTGCCTGACTGACACATCAACTTATCAGTTGGCGTTGCGTCCAGAGCATCGTTCAATCCCTTTGCCAGGGTTTCACGGACTGCGATGCTCAAAACAGACCAGGGCTGTAGTAATCGAACTTAGCGTCGCTGCTGCGGGAGCTAGTTCAGAGCCATCAACGATCATCATCCAATCGACGGCTTAAGCGAAAACAACTCGACTCGTCTAAAGTTGTGATGTCGTCAGCGAGCGAACCATTGGAAAAAAATTCCGTATAATGGTGAGATGATGAGAATCGCGTTGATTGCCATTTGTCTCTGCGCCGTATGTGGTGTCGTATACGGCATCGAAAAAATAAGCAAGCAAGATCTCAAAGTTACAAAACCGATCGGCACCGTTACCGCGGTCTATGCCAATCGAGATATTGCTGAAGGAAGCATACTGGCGAAGGATGACATCGTCGAAAAAGAGATCGAGAGAACCAGCGCACCACACGATTTTGTACCGGCCATCGGACTAGCAGCGGGAAGATACGCAGGCGTTGCCATTAAGGAAGGTGAGATTGTGCTGATGCACAACTTGATCGTTCGTCCGTCGGGCTACATTCGCATTGAGAATTCGCCTGCCCCACCAATGAATCGATTCTAGGCAGCCACAAAATCGCCGCTAAGATGTCGAACCAATTCAAGGGAATCAGAAAGATAAGAGTTTTGAGGATCAAGACAGCCAGAGGCAAGCTTGAAGGCTCGTCTTGCGTATTTTAATGCATCGGTCCTTTTACTCTGGGCCTCCAGGTTGGCTGCCAGTCGACACAAAATCCCTACAATCTCTAGAACATTGTCACTCTTGTTGCGACTCTTTATCTCGAGCAAATTCGTAAGTAGAATTTCCGCCGTCTCGTAGTCACCTATATCCTCGTAGCTTTTGGCTAGAACTCCCACGCGATCCATATCGAACATGGCAAATTCCTCCTCGATTAAAGGGCGACGGCTCTATTTGATACAAATCAAAAATTAGCACTTTATTTGGCTCAGGCATATACCCTTTATTGGTAAACCCTCTAAAAGATATATAGTTACCCTAAACAGTATTGTATGATTCTTTAAGCTGGCTTTGCAGCGTTGCATGGGGACTGTGCCGATGGGGCTCAATGATGGCAAACGCAAACCGCGATTGACGTATGTCAGCGGTCTTGATGGGCGAAGATATATCAACGACAAGATTCTGAGGAATCTTGCACAGTCGCAGCAAAACCAATTTGGAGAGTACATTCCTTACTCCACGCCTCAACAGGATGACTATGTCGGAGCGATGGACAGAACGGTCGATCCATCTCAGGCGGAACCGGCGGATTCGTGGGCGATGGACCAGGGCAGCCTGGACCAGTCCTTCGCAGACTCCAACAACCAGGGCTTTTTTGTCAGCCGGGAAAGCATCGCCCAATCTGACCTCCAAGCTGCGTACGACGCTGCCAGCAGTACCGGAATTGGACAACCAGATTACTACGAAGAAGAGACGCGAGAGACTCGCGGTGTAAAGCTGACTCATGGCTTCGCACCGCCGTCAGGCATTGCAACTCCAGCCGCATCCGGCAATAACCCGTGGGCCGCACCGACAAATCAGGAAGGAACCTCAGCGCCCCCACCGGAAGCTCCTGCCAGTACTGTATGGGCGGCGCCTGTGCCCCCAACGAGCAATACGAAAGAACAACGCGCACCTCAATACGACGCTACATTCGGTCAGCTACCACCGGCTGATTACAACCCTTTCAATCAGAGTCCCGAGCCGTTGGAGCAGTCTCACGACGCACCTCAAGACCAAGGACAACAACCATATTCGCCCTGGGGTCAGACTCGCAGCGACTCCGGGCAGAATAATCAACAATCGTCGTTCCCTTTCCAGCCTCCCCAACCGTCTGAGCAATCACACCCATTCGGCACTCCCCCCCAAACTCAGCCAGGATTCAGTGCGGCACCTCAGCCACTGCCGATTCCGAGGACACCGACCCAAGGAATGGAACCTCCTGCTCCGGCAGTGCAAGAATCGGTCCAGCCGCCCAAAAAAGAAGCTAATCCCCATGCACGAGAATCGAAAGAAGCGTACAAACGCCTACTAGGTAATCTGTTCAAGAAAGAGCAGAAAGAGGCAAAAACGGGTACGCCACCACCAGCGACACCAATCCCGGTCCATTCCGAAGAGACATTTGAGTCGATTCCACCCCAACAGCAGACGGCTCCTGCTTCTATGCCATCAACCGGTCTGCCCGTGTATACAAAACTTCTCGGTCAATCCAATCCACACGTGCCTGTTTACGCACCGCCGCCAAGTTCCGCGGAAGAGACAGTTATTCCGCCAAAGACTCCATCGATGCACACACCGTTGCCGCCGCAGCAGGAGCAGCAACAAAGCATGCCCATGCACACGCCGGTGCAGCCGCAGCCGCAGCCGCAAGATCTATCATCAGATCCGAAGCGAGCTCCCATCAACGCTCCGTTCCTGTTTTCTTCGACGCCGGCAGCTAGCGAGCCTGTGACGGTATCCCCGAATCAAGACCAGCCATCCGAGTTACCGCCCCATGCACATGAGGAGCCGGTGCCAGAGACAACCGATTCATCGCAACAAGAACAAAGTATTGCTCACACGCCGTTCTTACCGCCTGAACAATCAGTCTCAGAGACATACGAGCAGAACATTTCACAGCAAGTCCGTGCACCGTACCTACCACCAGAACATCACACGGCCTCACCACAGCAAGAACAAAGCCTTTCTCACACGCCATTCTTGCCGCCTGGACAACCGATCTCGGACACATACGAACAGGACATGCCACGAGAAGTTCGTTCGCCGTTCCTACCGCCCGGTCAACACCCGGCTCAACAAGCCCACGCGCCGTTCTTGCCGCCCGGACAACCGGTCTCAGACACATACGAGCAGGACATTCCACAAGAAGTTCGTTCGCCGTTCCTACCGCCCGATCAGCACCCGGCTTCGTCACAACAATCCCACACGCCGTTCTTGCCGCCTGGACAACCGGTCTCCGACACATACGAGCAGGACATTCCACAAGAGGTTCGTTCGCCGTTGCTGGCACCCAATCAGGACCCGGACCCGGCTTCATCACAACAAGAACACACGCCGTTGTTGCCGCTTGATCAACCGGTCATGGAGGTCTACGAGGAATACACGCCAGTAGAAGGCGGTGCAGCGTTTCTCCCACCACCTCCAACACCCATGGATCAAGAAGCGCAACTGGATCATGTGATGCCTGTGCCGACTCTATATCCACCACAACAAGATGCCGACTCGACTGGAGAAGTTAATCGGTCCCACCAAGATGCGACCCACCGACCCGCTGCACCTCCATCGGCTTGGGCAGCACCGGTCCTTCAAGCCAAGTCCGATCACTGCCAGCAAGACCTACGTACAGGTCAACCTGGTAGTTCCGCACCAGGGACGGTGCCAGCGACACTCGGGGTTTCGGTTTGCACTCCCCAAGGTTCACAGTCCGATCTGCGGTCGCCGCCTCCCCATGTCACTGTCTACACTCAGCCACCACCGCCGATGCATCCCGCTTTGCAGATGCTGCTGGAAACGACGCTTTCGTCGTCGACAGCACCAACCCACAGTGCGCAACAGGCACAATCATCTGAGAATCCCGATTCGATCGAACCATCCGCGCACATTGTTCTCGAGCTGACAACGAGACAAGAGACACAGTATCGCGAGGAAGCGGACGAATCCGCATGGATTGCACAACCCGAGCAGGAGGGCGGAAGTGCTCTTGCAGATCGTATAGGATACGACACTCCGAAACAGATCGAGAAAGTCGCGCCTCCACACGAATCACAAGAAAAGCAAATTGAGCCTGAGGCTTCAGGCGACCTTCCCGAACTTTCATCCGATCAAGAAGTCTCGTCATCGAAATCTGACTTTGGAGCGGCGTCTCAGTACCAGCAGCCAGTAGCGATTCCGACAAGCTTCCATAACAAGACGACGTTTGTGGATATCACCATGTTCGCGCCTCCAATCACTCAACCGGATTTAATGACGCCGGCTCCGGAAGTTTCCGTCTTCGCGGCACCAGCGCTTCAACCACACGTACGATCGTCTACTATCGAGATGACACTTCCAGTTCACCAGGAAGCGCAAGCAGCATTGCCTGACCTGACCGTTTACGCGGCACCGGAAGCGTCAATCGAAGCCCCAGTATCGGATGTACCTGAAGCAATCCTCAACGAGACTTCAACGACGGATTCTTCCATCATCGACCGGGCACCACTGGTAGTTCAGCGTGCTCCTGTACGTACAGAGGAGTATTCGACGCCGGAGTTCTTGACCGAAGACGGAGACTTTCAGCAGATCTCCATATCATCCGACGAGGTTTCGGTCCTTCCAGAGGTGTCAAGCGCACCGCCTCCGGTGTCAGTCTATTCAGCACCGGAATCAGACATGCCGCAATCAACGACCCTCGAATTGCCGTCGGTTTCGATGCCGAACTTGAACTCGCCATCGCCGATGGTGTCAGTCTACGGCGCCGCAGACGCTGAGTCGCAGACACCGACCCTGGAATTGGAAAGACCGAACCAGGACGCTCAGTGTACAGACTCGCAAGTTCCAACTACGGAAACAAGCACAACTCAACAGCACGATCCAGCGCCGGCTTTCGCCCTCGAGATCTCGGTGTATGGCGCACCTACACCAGCACTCGACGCCGGACCAACACCACCGGAGTTTTCACAGCACGCT
This sequence comes from uncultured Candidatus Obscuribacterales bacterium, assembly GCA_964541355.1. Lineage (GTDB taxonomy): Bacteria > Cyanobacteriota > Vampirovibrionia > Obscuribacterales > Obscuribacteraceae > JADYXR01. Next base: position 531 of record CAZISK010000456.1, on the reverse strand, counting down.
CCATTGGACCAACCGATGCTTGAATCTCCACCGCCTGATTTTACACTCTACGATCCGCTGTCATTGCAGCCGCGACAACAATCCAGCCCCGAGCCCTCATCATTCGATTATCTCGAGGCGACACTGGAAGAACCTGCGGCAGCTCTGTCAGCATACAGCGAAATCAGCGGTGAAGTTGCACAGCCGGCGAAGGAAACGGCACCACGAGAGCCGAAACGAGATCTGCGATCGCCACCTCGTAACATTTCTGTCTTCGCAGCACCACCAGCCAACCAGTTTTGGGCAGCACCACCAAATACAGTTCCGGACAAATTGACTCCGATACCGGCTTCTCCATCTCAAACCAGCACCCCATCTCAGGAAGCATCGCCCCCATTCGAGTCGACGCCGCCGCTCACAGCCAACGAGGCAGAGACGCAGGCACCGCAGGAGCTACCAGCCGGGGCCGAACATTATTCATATCCGTCACAACAAACCACTCCCCATAAGAATGCAATCCATGCAATCCTTTCACCAACCAATATGCGAGGC
>CAZISK010000455.1:0-6633 GCA_964541355.1 uncultured Candidatus Obscuribacterales bacterium | reverse complement strand
CGAAGTAAAAGATCGGACAATACAACAGCAATTGCGAGAATCCGATCTCCTTGATGCGCTTGTTATGAATACACTCGATGAGAAGTCACACTCCGAACGCCGCGCTCATGGAAGACTCTTGATTCACCTCGGCATGCCGTTGGAGACATTTGGAGGAATGCTCAAGGACATTGTGTCTAGTAAGGGCGCCAGCAAGGCTGAGAAGATGCAGGCTCTGGTAGAACTCTCGAGTACGGCGGAACTTCTCAAGCATATCGAGTCAGTTCGTGAATCTTCGATGTCACCATCCGAACTGATCGGTTTAAAAGCATTGGCTGCAGGCAACTCCTCTTCCGATTTGAAGAAGTTTTTTCAAGATATATCGAGTAATGCTGCGGTCGACAGGAATGTTCGACTTCTATCTCAGAAGCTGGTACTAGAATCGGACAAACGAACGCTTGGTGACAAGAGCGCTGGACGGGTTGAGCTGCTGGCGAGCGATTCGGAAGTTAACTTCGATGGTGATAAGTTCCTCGATCAACTGGTTGCTAGCTCGTTGTCGTCGAATCCAGTTACCCTTGCCGAGTGCCAGTCGAAATTCTCGAGCACCGCCATGCTTCAGAATATGCTCTCCAAACAAATGCCAGAGGATACGAGGACGCAGGTGGAAAGTAGGCTCAAAGCCGGCGGATCGGGCGCCAACCAACTGAACAGGGAGATTGCGTCAAGTTTGGCGAAGGCAGGACAAATGGTCGAGTCCAACGCCAACATTGGCGAAAAACATCAGGCGATGCTGTTGACGAAAGCGGCAGCAGCGCGCTTGCTGGAGCCGGAACTAGGGAACGGGTCTACTCTTACAAGGTTGGCAAGCCTCGATCAAAGTGCTGATAAGAGGGACAGGCAATCAGCGCTGGAAGCCAGATTGCAACTGCTGACCACATTGTCTTCGAAAGCGCAGAGTCCGATGGAGCTTGGCGATAAATCTGCGATCATTGGCATGATTCCTTCCTTTTTGAAGGCTCCTGGAGAGCTGCGTCATGGTCGGCCACTGGCCTCTCGTATGGAGTCCGAGTTTGTGAATTTGATGCACGGCCTACTGACCGACGACCTCGATAGTCTGGCATCGGAGAATCGGCAGGCTTTCTATCTCTGTCGTTTCGGATACAAGTCGCTATGGGCTGAGGCGAATAGTGAACAGGGTGTTGAGCTGCGGAAATCGGCGATCAAGGCGCTGGTGTCGCTCGGCGATAAGTCTGCAGTTGGGCTCCTCGCTCAGAAGCTCTACTTACCGCAATCTCGAGGTCGCGAGGCCGAATCTCCGGATGTAAGGCTTGTCGCGGCGAAAGCGATCAAGCAACTCGGTCCGGGAATGGATTCTGTTAGACAGTTGGTTCAGACAGCTATAACTTCCGAGCGAGATCCGGCTGTTTACTCCGTACTCATCAATACTGACTTCGATCCCATAGGTCTTGGAGAAGACCCGGCGGAGACGAAGTATCGACTGGCGGCTGCTACGTTCGCACGCTCGCTTGAGTCGAACAAGCCATCCAACGATAGCATCGAAGAGTACATCAAGAGCAATTCGGAATTCGAATGGTTGGATTTTTCGAAATTAAGAAGCGACATTGTCAAAGCGAAAGACGAGGCGGTTGGTCTTAAACATCGGGTGCCGTTGTGGCCCGGTCAACGACCTCAGAAGTCGCATACCGAGTTGGAGTGGCAACGACAGTCGGAAGTTGTGGATGGATTTAAACAAAAATTTTCCGATCTCTGCACCACTGCATTTGAAGATCGGGGAGCGCGCGGCGCCATGGCGCGTGAGGTGATCTATCATCTGATTACGAACAAACCGGAGCACCGCCAGCCGACAAAGGAGGAAGCCTCGAAGCAATTCGATGCGGGTTTGACCAACGTCAATGTCGTGATCGACAAAAAATTTGCCGACATGATAGCGACGATGGCTGCTAAAGGGTTGGCTCAGATGTGCCGAAAGCATGATGGCAGCTCAATTCCCGATGCTAAGGCCAGGCACCTGGAGTCACTTTTGCATTGCGCGTTGAAACATCCGGAAGTTTCTATCTCATCAAAATTGCATTTGATAGACGGCATTGATGCTATTTCCAGCAAGGAAGAAAGATTGACGAGCAATGGAGAGCGTATCGCTGCGAAAAACACCGGTGTAATTCTCGATGTCCTCGAGACATCGCTTTCTGCCGCGCTACCTTCGAATCGCAAAGAGTCAGAATACGAGCTTGGTTTGCGTGAGGAGTTGGCATTGAAGCTGCTTGCGTATCTGGACAGACATGGATATCCGCGCTCTGAATTGTCTAAGATTTCGGGCTTGACCGAGTCAACATCGCGAAGTGTGAGTCCGAGGATAAAACAAAAGGCGATGGAATTGATTCAAGCGAGAGACCGAGTTCTGACTTCGCGTGAGCGCGTGACTCCGTCCCGCGATCTGTCTGAGGACATGCGTGTGGACTTGCTGGAACAGGCGTTAACGCTTGGCGAGCCGGCGGCGAATAGTCTGGGTTCGTTCAACTATGAGAAGGACCTTCGCATTGGACTTCAGGCGCGAAGACTGGACGAAGCCACGCGTCTGGTTGTCCAGGCCACGAAGGGAAAAACTGGTTTTGGCACTTTGGTCGATAACAAACTAGTCGAGCTTTGCAATGACAAATTGCCTCAACGGCTGCGTCTGTCGGCAGCTGTCGGTTTGCTCGAGCATTCATCTTCGTCGGCGCATCGAAATGTTGCTTTTGGCACGGTGGCGAATATCATCGCCTATCCAGGGCGTGACGGCTATTTGCATGATGCCGAGGAGTTGGTGAAGAATGTGACGAGCAGCAAGGACCTTTCGTTGCTTCTTCGTGAACTCAATCATCATAGGCAAATTCAGATGGGAGAGGCGATCAAAAGTCTGGCACCTGACCAGATCAAAAAGCTCAACGACAACCTGATTTTGCCGATAGCCTCTTCCAACGATTTATCGAAGCAGAGAGCCAATATAGCAAGCGCATTCAACAGCAAGCATCCGGGAATAGAGGAGGCTCTGGTCAACACGCTCTTGACGGACAAATCGGCACACTCGAAGTTGCTTCCAATATACAGCAATCTTGCGCTTGTCGAGACTCGTCTCAACGCCGGTTCGGAATCTCGTGTACATGCACGCGCAGCGCTTAGTATAGCGCTCGCAGAGAAGGTTGAGATCGAGTCGCAGAACAACGTTCCGTTTTCCGGAGATGATGTTCTGAAAATTGGAAATACGATTTCGCGGATGCACGCTTCCAATCCGCAGCTGTTTTCGGTGGCAAATATGCTTGAGAATACGGCGATGGCACTCTCGATTGGAGAACCGAATTGGCAGCAGTCGCGAGAGTTCCGTTCTGCTGCAAATGAGTTGAGGATTGCTCATCTGGGTTTAAACCATCACGAAACACAATCAGGGCTTCGAACCTTTGTCAGCGAGATGAATCGTTCGATTGACGCACGGCTGAAAGATGTCGTAGTAGGCAAGCAAGAGCTGGAGCTGAGTCAGAAAACTCTGCAGGAATTGAGTGGAAAGCTTGAGACTGCAGATGATGCGCAGCGCCAGGAAATGAATAATGAGAAACAGTTTCTTACCCAGCAAATTAAAGATGCGACTGAAAAACAAGAGGAGCTTATGAGAAGTCTCTCCAACGACATTGATTTTACGCGCCATTTGCAAGGGATGACAGTTACATCTCTGCCGGCGAAGGATGATTCGAGGTCGATCGCCAGGGCGCAGTTGATGTTGTTGGAAAAACGGTTGGCTTATCTGCGGAATTAGCAGTGGATTTCTCCTGCAGTTGAATCAACGGTGAAAAAGGTGAAGGCGCTGTATTGTCGTGGTTTCAAGAAGAGAAACACGCCCAGGTGCCATAGTCAGTCGAAGTGTGAAGCCATGTCGGCTTTGACCGCGAGCCGATCTCAGTCGCATTAAATACGATGCCAAGCTGACTCTTTTTTTGTCATTTTGATATGCTTTCAAATTGTGAGGAAGCCCGTCGTCCTCTCTGATTCGTGCCTCCCCTTGTTAAGGCAGCTCACTATTGACGCGGAAATGAATCAGGACTAGCAAAGTAAAGGCACACAATAGATATGAGTTACAGTCCGCCCGATGATGCGATCCTTATTCATGAAGGCATGGCAGATGCATCTTCGGCCGTGGCAATCGGCTCCGACAGATTTCTTGTGGTGACTGATGAAAAGAATGTCTTTCAGCTCTATCGCAATGACCAGTCTGGAGCGTTCCTGGACGAGTTTCCATTTTCCGGTTTTCTTAATATAGATAGTGCCAAAGACGAAGCGGATATAGAAGGGTCTGCAACCGTGGGCGATATCACTTATTGGATCGGATCGCACAGCCGAAACGCGGAAGGACGGCTCGCGCTTAGCAGACATCAGCTTTTCGCCACGATTATCAAAGACAAGGGCGATCATGTATTGATAAAACAGGTTGGACAATCCTATTCAGGTCTTCTGTATGATTTGATGCGACATGAAAAGTTTTCGAAGATGACGACTGAAAACCTTAACAGTGCAGAGAATCCGACGCTTTCATCAAAGAGTCCTGGAGCGGTTTCAATCGAAGGGTTGAGTTCTAAACACAATAAGCTGCTGCTCGGTTTTCGCAATCCGATTCCAGAGGGGATGGCGTTAGTTGTTCCCATTGTCAATCCATTAGAGATGGTGCTTTATGGATCTCATGCGGAATTCGATGAGTTCATTCATCTGGATCTTGAAGGACGAGGAATTCGAAGTATCGACTATTGGCCTGAAAGAGATTTCTTCGTCATCGTTGCCGGCTCATTCGACAAAACCAGCGACTTCGCCTACTTCACCTGGAGTGGACATCGAAAGCACCAGCCGGAGAAGCTGCACAGCAAGGGTCTCGATATGTTGAATCCGGAGGCTCTGGTGTTCTATCACGGTCTCAGCGACAAAATGCAAATCATCAGTGATGACGGGATCAAAGGTGAGAAGAAACCCAAGCGCACTCTAAGTTTCAGAAGCGTTTGGGTAGAACTCTAATCAAGGACATCACTCCATAGTTTCTGCGATGACGAATGTCGTGTTGTTTTCGACAAAGCCTTCAATCAAGTGGTCGCCCAGAGCGCGAATCTACTAAAGGAGCTTTCAGAAGCCGGCACGAGTTTGTCCATCTATTGGTCAAGGTTGATTCCTTCGTATGTGCCATTGGTATTATGATCGACCTTCGAGTATACCCTTGAGGTATTTAGCAAGCGTCGTCTCTTCGTGACAGCGAGCCATTGGCGTACTGAGGAGTAACAGCAATGCCAGAACGGCAAAACCAAAGCTGAATTGTGGAGTTCGGTGAGCTTGCGATAGCGATGCTGCCAAACAAGAAAATACCACTAAGAGAGTGATGGGCAGGGTGAAGGCAAAAAAGTACTTTGACAGTGCGAATCGGTACGTCACCACGCTTCCCGCGCCGTTTTCTGACACGTGTCCATGGAGGGTTCGAGAAAAACATTGTTTGGGCTTGTATCGTTTACCTATTTCGAACTTGTTTCCTTTGATCGAAGTAGAGAAATTGATGCGATTGCCGTATGTTTTCGAAAGTGGATCGTCGCTTGCAATCCCCCTTTCTATTGCCGAGAGCACTTGTTCCGGGGAAAGCTCGATGAAAAGAGTGTTGTGACCAGGGACAAGAGAATCGTTCATCTCGTTTGTTCTAATTGGCATCGTATACGGTGCACAAAGCGTCAGGTACGTCATCGCCGAGGGAGTTGAAATTACAGAACAATAATAGCGGATAATACGTGACAACTGGTCGATCTTCACACAGGGTTAATCTTCTGTACAGAAAATACTGGTTGCTCGTGTTGACTTCGGGCCCGCTTTTCAATGTGATACTTGACCGAATCTAATTTTCGATATATGTACCGACGGCAACCTCAATCCGGTGCATCTTAACAATAGTGGAACTACCACGATGTATTTTCGTCCTAATCGCGAGATCTTTGACGTTTGGAAGAGCTTGTCTTGAACCTCGTTTTCGAAGATTAAGAAGGCTAAGTGGAGAATTGGAAAGAGGCTGGGACTTGCCTGGATTTATTAATGTGGCAACCTTCTCGAGATCATCTTTTCTGGTAATGGGCTGGAGCCAAAGGTGGAAGTTTTGATTGTCAAAAACGCCTATGCAACTGGAATAATTCCGGTGTCGGACGATGTTGTGAATGAAAGAGTGCAAACCGATATCGGTTTGCACTTTCCATTCAGGTAGGTGCCTCGTCCCCGAAGACTCTGGCTGGTCGGGCCTCCAGGCGCATGCTGAAGGTATTGAACTTTTTTCTATCAACCAACGTATTCAAAACTACGGAGGTACTAATTATGAAACGAACAGAATACAGAACCTTGAAAAAAGCTCGTGCTCGACGAATCAACCAATTAGTTGACGATTTCAAGCAAACTGTCAGAAGTGAAGAAGACGCCATTCAGTTCCTCATTAGACTTCATCAGCATCATGGTGATGTATTTCAGTGCGTCTGCGGCAACACTACATTGCCTAAGTCCACCTGCACACGACTCACAAAGTGTAGTCTCTGCGAAAGAGATTGGTGGCTGACTGCCGGAACAATGTTTGATCGTGCGCGCAATCTACAACCA
>CAZISK010000454.1:0-6639 GCA_964541355.1 uncultured Candidatus Obscuribacterales bacterium | reverse complement strand
GTCAACAGCTCAATTTGATTGTCCCCAACAGCTCTTTTTCATTGTCCGTGATCAGATACTCCCATTTCGACAATCGTTGAACAGCTAACATCGAGTGATCCTCTAACTGTCAGGACTGTCGAAGTCGTGTCAAACACTTGCGATAGTTCAAGTGGAACCTGGAGATCTGGGGTCCCGTCCTCCGTTGGATTGCAACTTCCAAGTTCATGGCGATATTTTGTGGTACATTACGGTTCCGAATGAAATCGTCGTCCTAAGGAGGGCGTCGGGAGTTCGAATCTCTCCGAGGGTTTACTTTTCGGGACTTCGTAATTCTCCGTAAAGGAGTAAGCGCAACCTGACCAGTTTCATCTGTTTCCGCGTTGCCATACCCTTAGATGAACACCTGAGGTCACGTATCTATTGTGAGTTTGTTTTTGCCGGCAAGGAGCCAAGTCGGTCGTTCTTGGTTCTCTCTTCGACGTTCAGAGTCGCAAGATACTTTGCTAAGCTCTTCAACTCTTCCTCGTTGGCTGCGAGTGGTGGCATAATTCCAATGTAGTTATTCTTTTGCGGATCGGTCTGCTGAAGAAGATGTAGCAGGCTAGTAATTGATTCTTCATCCCGGCTTCCGAGAAGCTTGCGCATGCTCCTGTAACCATCTTCTGTATGACAAGACATACATTGAAAGCGAAAAACAGCCTCCCCGACACCGGTACTAGGATCGCTGCACTTCTTTGCTACGGCATCAGCCCACTTACTCTTCTTAAGGAACCCGTCGTGAGTGATCGCGCCGACCTCGTCTTTGTGAATTCCGTTGGAATAGAGGTAGTTGTAGACTACATAAGGCTTACGCAACATCTCGCGCATCCATTCGGTGGTGGCAGTAGCCCCTAGCCCGCAGATCAGGAAGAGCACAGCAATTCTGAATGTAAATGCCCGAGGATTGAGATACGGTCCGAAAAATGCGAACAAAAGGATCGTACCGGACAGGACAAGACTCAAATAAAGCGCCCTTGCCAAAACGGAGAAATTGCCGACACCTGAGGATTGAATGCCGGTAAAAATTGTGTCGAGACATGCTTGAGGCACCTGCGAGAGGAACCAGATCGTCGCCAGAGGTCCCAGAATGAATACAGGCAGCAACCACTTTGCGGCGTAGCGTACCATCACTGTTCGGAACTTCGATTCACTGATTGTTGATGAAGTAATGAGAGCATACATGCCGGCTATCGCCAGCATAATCAAAAGGCGAATACAGAGCGACGGAAAATATGTTGGATTGAAAACGCCATCCATCCAGTTATGCGTGGTTAACCACTTACCGGGTGTCAGCATGAATGTGAGAATGCCGTTGATTATTACAAGCGTAAATATTGAGAAGATCGCATACAAACGAGCCAAGAGAAGGTGCTTATCTCGTGGCAATCGATCCCATGTGTAGTAGTATGCAAATGCGGTGGCAAGCTCGGCGACGAAGAAAAGATATTCCTCTGCCCAAGCCAGCGTAAAGCTTTGGATCAAAGAATGAAGCCCGTCCGGATTCACAAGACTGATGGAAAACCAAATTCCTACTCCAGTCACGGCACCAGCGACCGTCGTAAGCAATAAGAAGAAGCGCGAATGCTTCTTGAGATATTCGTACATACGCTCATCTTGGCGTCGATAGGCGAGTTCTTCGGCAAGAGCCAGGAAGATACCGCCTCCGACCGCGAAGTGCGAAATATACACGTGGATGATCGATATGATACCTATGACCCATGTGCCACCCAAGTACGGCACCACCCATAGTGGATAGTTCATGACAGAGCTCCCCAAAGACTGAATCCGATTAATGCGATAAGCACGCCGGCACCAAACAGAGTAGCGCCGATTGATCGTGATTTTGTGCCATTGTCAAAGAGAGGCACAATGACGAAGCCCAATCCGATCAAGGACATCAGCACAATTCCAAAGAGTTCTCCCTCAACTGGTCCCATCATAGGCGGTATCAATTTCAAGAACTGAAATGGTGCCAGGAAATACCACTCCGGCTTGATGCCGATCGGAGCAGCACCGAATGGATCAGCCTCCGGGCCCAATCCCCATGGACATAGAGTCACCAGACAGAAAAGTACGTTCAGTGCCAGAACCCAAACCAAGATGTCTTTCAAGAAAAATGTCGGGAAAAACTTTTCGTACTTCTTTTTGCCTGCCGGCAATTGTTGGAAAGATTCCGGTTCTGAAATACCATGCACTTGCACCAGCATCAAATGTCCGCCGAGCAAACCCAGCAAAAAAACGGGAAGAACGGCAACATGAATTACGAAAAAACGCGAGATGGTGGCTTGCGTAATCGACTCGCCGCCGCGCATCATATATGAGAGCGTGTGTCCTGCTAGCGGCATCTTCTCGGCGACGTCGAGACCGATTTTCGTCGCAAAGAAAGACACCTCATCCCATGGCAGCAGATAACCGGTGAAGCCGAACGCTAGACAAATGGCCATCAAAGCCAGTCCTGACCACCACGTCAACTCACGTGGTTTCCGGTATGCCTTCATAAAATACGCACTGAAAAGATGAACAAACAACGCAAAGATCATCAAGTTGGCGCCCCAGCTGTGCAAGGAACGCACAAACCAACCAAAATTGATTTGCGAATTGATTTTAAGAATACTGGCATGAGCCGAATTTATTTCGGGTACGTAGTAAACCATCAATAAGATGCCGGTGATGACTTGCACTCCCAGTAACATAGCGACGATACCGCCCATGTAATACCAGATGGACTGCCTGTGCAAAGGCACCTTTTTCTTTTCTGCCAACTTGCGAATTTCTTCGAGAGGGAGGCGATCCTTGATAAATTCAAGGACATTCGCTCCTGCGGCTGGTCTGGGTGAAGGCTCTGATACCATTAGTGCATCCTCGTAGAATAATCACGCTTTAGAAACGACAATTTTGTCGTTTTCCACGGATACTTTTAATGAGGGCAAGGGCTTCGGCGGTGGGCCTGCCACATTCTTTCCGGTAACTGCGTCATAGACTCCACCGTGACATGCGCAGTAGATACATTGTTTGTCCGAACGAAATTGCACCGTGCAGCCCAGGTGAGTACAGATCGCTTTAAAGGCGTGAAGGTTGCCATCTTGATCGTGCACGACGAGAGCCGGAAACGAGCCAAATCTGAAGTTTCGTCCGGAGCCTTTCGGAAGTTCGGATAGTTTGCAAACCTCGACACTGGTGATTTTGGAAGACTCTTCGCTTTCTCCTGGCGGTGGTGTCAGATATGCCACTATTGGAGCAAGTGCTACGCCACCCCAGAGAAGGACGGTTCCACCGAAAGCCATACGAATGAAGTCACCTCGACTGAGTGGTTCGGTCTCGTCTTCATCGTCATTGGATTCAATAGTATCGGAGCATGCGCCACCACTTCCACAAGCTCGAGTTCCGCCGCATGGACGAGGTGAGCCAAAGTTGCCGGAGCCTACGACGCTTTCTTCAAGGTCTTTTGCTTTACAGTTTTCTTGGTTATCCATAATTTCGTTCTCAGGTTGATGCAACATTTCGAACTGCGACACTTGGATGATAAGCCGACCAAACAAGCCGGCACAGCCAGACGAGGTACCAGACAAGCGCGACTGTCGAAACAAGAAAGATGGCAAGAAGGTCGAATTGCGTGTTGACCGCCACCGTATCTGGTTTTACGTGAGGGTCGAGGTACATCAACCGGAGCTGATGCCGATTTACAATCATTGCCAAAATCAACAAGGCATTGGCAACCAGACCGCTCAGGAAGACACGCGGATTACCATTCGTCGAGGAGATAGTTGTCGCCAAAATAGCCAACAACATGAGCACCATGGCGCCAATAAATACACCGGTTACCAATCGGTCACCGCCCATAAAGGCACTCATGAACTGTGGGGGTAAAGCTTTCAAGAACCAGAGTCCTACTGGTATTTGAAGCACTGTTGAGACAAGAAAAATGCGCGAGCCCAACTTAACCAGCCAGGCGGAGAAATCATGATTGCGTTTGTTCAGATACAATCCAAAACAACCCAATGTCATACCGGTCACCGCAATCGATGCAATGAAGAAGTGCAGATAACGAGGTAGAAGCTGGGGATCCGAGAGATAGAGATTCAAACCTTCGGGATGAGCCGTATACATAGCCAACCACTTTTCCGGTGCCTGCATGAGCGTCATGTTGTTTGAGAATAGTGCGCCGATTACAGCAAATCCAATGCTCATTAGCAACATTACTGCCGACGCTTTCACTGCAGTGGAAGCGTTATAGTCATTTTTCAATATCCTGTAAATAATGAAGTAAGCTGCATAGTACGAGAGCAGCAGTAAGGCCAACAGACCCAGCCACGGCACCGCCAGAAGGATCGATGAGGTATAGAAGGCTGGTCCATAAAGAAGTTGAAGGAACAAAAGTGGAACGATGCCTTGCGTAATTGCAAAAGATATGAACAAGGGCAACGAAACCGCCAAGGTCTTTGCACTTTTGAACGCATAGGAATTACTGTCGCCACGCCCCATTAAAAAAAGTGCGGCGCCAACGAAAGAACCGCCCCACACCACATTCATCGGAAGAGCATGGAGATAGAAGCCCACAATCAATAGGGTTTGCATCAACCACACCGGCAAAGGGAAAGGAAGCGGTTGATAGGAAGGAATGAAATTAAGAGATTCCATTTGTAAAAACAATTCCTTAGATGCCAATTCAACTCTATTGAGAAGAGCGAACGACGCAAGAGTACAAAGGGGCTCCAACTGCATTCATCCATCTTTCGGCTAGTTCGCAACAATCCGTGACAGTCAAAGGACCTCCAGCCTGTGCCTCTACAGACTCATAAAGGAAATCATCCTTACGGATGATGTGCGATCCTTGTGTATCAGATGAAGAGCTTCAAAACCTGGATACCTCGCATCGGACGCATCTTGCCGGATTGTTTAAGCCAAAAATCAGGGTTAAGTTTGAGCCAAACGATTTCGCGTTCGAGCGCTGCAACACTATATTTCTTCGCATAGTCTTTTAGTGAGTCTAAAGGGTTGTGGTCTAATGCTGACTCAAAAAAGTATCAGCCGAAAGAATGAGAGACAAATGTAGATGTCGGAGCGACAATTTAGCGACTTGGTCGATCGGCCAACGCACTTCGGATATAAAAGCGCGCGAACTGCAGCAGGATCAAGTAAATCATGAGGCCTTTATGACTTTGTTTGCAACGGTGTTTGTATTGTCATACTTGTTTCACGGTCTTGGAATTACTCTTGGTTACCACAGACTGCTGTCCCATCGATCATATAAAGTTCCGCGCTGGTTCGAACACCTCATAGTTATGGGCGGATATCTTGCTTTCGAGGGATCTCCAATTTTCTGGGTAACCACTCACCGATTGCATCATCGATACTCTGATCAAGCGGGCGATCCCCATTCACCAAGAGACGGTTTTTGGCATTCCTTTGTAGGTTGGATGGTCACTCCAAGAGTTAAGTATTCAAAGGAAGAGTGCATTCGTATCTGCCCCGATTTGCAGAAGGATCCGCTTTATTTGTTTCTTCATGCGAATCACACTCGATGGCATGCTGCACTGTGCCTGGCATTTTGCATAGGCTTCAGATTGCTGATATTCGTCATCCTTGGTCCTGTCGCTGTTGCTGCCAATCTAATTGCCGCAAGTATGCCGTTCGTTGGAGCTTTACTGGTAAACTCATTTGGACATAATCCAAAACTCGGCTATCAAAATTTCGATACCGGTGAAAATAGCCGCAACGTCTGGTGGATAGCCATGCTGTCGCTGGGAGAAGGCTGGCACAATAATCACCATGCGATACCGCAATCGGCAAGACATGGAATGAGACCAATGGAACCGGATTTGTCTTGGGAATGCCTAAAGATTCTTCGTTTCCTGGGTATTGCTTCGAATTTGAGACTGCCGGGGTCGGGACGCTTTGCCGCGTTGCAACAGCAGTTCGCCTCTGAAAAGTTGTTTCAGGGTGAAGGTACCGATTTGACCATCCAAACTAATTCCGTATACTGCACTCCAACGCCTGATGCCGTGCCAGTAAGCATCGAATTCGGAAAGCAGGACTGCAGCACTAGACAGTGATTGCGCAGGCTCATAGCGTAGGACGGGCGAGAAGCCGGACTGCTTTTGAAAAGTCGCGCCTCACTCAGATATTTCTCCAATATGTTTGAGTGAAGATATCTCGGCAATCGATGTCATTTGTTTTGCAAATCTCGATGATCGTGAGCGCATTTGGTCGAAACCACTTTGTCACCCTCCAAGCTTAAGCTCATGTTACTGGACTTGGAGAGAAGACTTGAGGGCGCCCTCATGCCGTGTCTTGCCGATTTCGGTAGTGTATGGTGGTGGTAATTCCTCTTTCGGCAGGCTCGCTGGGTCCAGCCATTTGTGCCAGCTTTGAAATATCTGTTGCAATTGGATCGGTCGCGGAGTCGCGAATCTTAATTGCCACGTCCAGGGCGGCAGTAAGCATTCACTCCAAGACGTTCAAGTCTGTCTCCTGGAGACCGTTTGCGGAACATGGTGCAATAAGCAGATTCGCCAAGTGTCTGCAAGCGCAGGCGCTAAGCACGTCCGCTACTAACCATTTACGGGCGGCATAGTTTTCTACGACTGTCCTTAGTCGATCGTTTGCTGGACCGCTGCC
>CAZISK010000453.1:0-6664 GCA_964541355.1 uncultured Candidatus Obscuribacterales bacterium | reverse complement strand
GCTCTCCAATACTCTTTTTTTCCATCGATTCATGCTTCTCGGCAACCAAAGGGACACCCGTTTTGCCCAAGTCGGATGCTCTTTTTGTCTCGACGGCCGACCCGTTCGGTCGAGTCTCAAGCTCCAACGGCCATTCACTGAAGTCGATGGTGCCTCCAGCCAGAAGGTGATCGGATTCAGACTGTTTACATGGAAGGGACAACGGATTCGGCGAGAAAAACTGTTCTTTAGTAAAAGGTGTTAGATCAAAGCTAATATCCGGAAACGCTATTGTCGGCTTAGTCACATCTCTCATGGTTACGCCCCCTACAACGCATGATTGCAGGTTAATCCCCCGAGATAACAGGTTGCTCACAAAAAAATATCCAAAGATTAGAAGGAGGTTGTCCGTGGTGCCAAGTGATGACGATGAATGCGATCCGTCGCTCGCGCGCCTTTTTATAGTAGGGGCAGTCGGAAACCACATCAAATTCCTGTCGAAGTACCTGCGACCACCGGCAGGGCAACAGGAGTTGTAGTTTTTTTTGTTCCTGACAACAACCTGTTTCGGCTCTCCTTGATAATTGTTGATCTTCTCTGGCTTAGCCGTCGTTTTAGGTAGCTCCGCAAAGCTCCGATGAAATAACCAATTCACATCAAGCCTTCTCATCCTGCTCGATGTTTGAAAAGGAATGGTGCGAAACCATTCTGTGTGTAAAAGCCGAGCAGATCTTGGATAATAGGTGAACGATTCACCCACGAGGGAGCTGATATCGCGCGTGATGGCTTGTCTTATCTTTCAACTGATGGAGCATAACACTTGATTTTCACAGATAGATGGAATCTCGGATCAGTCATTCAGTCCAAGTCGAAACCAGTTGTGGTTGCAGTAGCATTTCACTTAATCACTTGCCTGATTGGAGCAGGGAATTTTTCACAAGCAAACCCCGACCACAATGGAGACCACCACATGCATTCCAGCAACCATGGTTATCATCGCAGTTTTGCCGGAGCTGAAAAATGGGTGAAGAAATTCGATGATCCGGCTCGTGACGAATGGCAAAAACCGGACGAGGTAATCAAAGCTCTGAAAATTGGCGAAAACGATAAGATTGCTGACATTGGTGCCGGCACAGGCTATTTCTCACTACGCATCGCGCAGGCTTATCCATCCGTTAAGGTTTACGCTGCTGACGTCGAACCAAGCATGGTCAAATATCTCAAGAAGAAAACGCAAATGAAAGGACTGTCGAATCATTTTCCGATCAAAGTCCGTACAGATAGAGCGGACCTACCTTCGAAGGTAAACCTGGTTATCGTTGTCGACACATATCACCACATTGACGACAGAGACACGTATTTCTCTGAGATGAAAAAAGTGCTGTTTCCAGAAGGCAGAATCGCAATTATAGACTTTACTTCGGATTCTCCGGAGGGTCCACCAACAAAACACCGAATTTCAAAATCAGATCTTCAGGAGGAAATGAAGAAAGCTGGCTACGCACTAGACCAAGACATATCGCTCTTACCCTATCAATATTTTTTGATTTTTACGCCAAAAGAGAAATGAGAGCTTGCTAGGCAACGCCTTGATTGTGAGCCATCAATCCGAGCGTACTTTGATCTTAACGCACTTTGATCAAAATGCAGATTCTTTATTCGCCTTTGGAAAGAGTCACTGACCAAAAGAATCAAGACAGGGAACCGAACAGGCCTGGGTACTCACCTTCTTTTGCGGGTCGTAGCCGCAGAACCGCCGTTGCACCGTTAATGGTGGCAATCGCTTGTAATTTAGATTTTCGATGCGCCAATGAGTTGGTGGTACCACAGTCATCCTTCTTGGTGGTTCGCCATTCGAAGTGTGGTTTTGGTTTAACTATTGGTGCCGAAATTTAGGGATACTTAACCAGTTTCGATCCTCATGGAATCCGAACTGTCCTCATAGTCCGCTCCATTCTTAGGTATACTGCCTAATGTCGAGTCTCGTACCGATCATCGGTACAGCAATCAACTTCGGGCTCATTCTTATGCAGCTCCACGAATCGTTGCCTCGACAGGGTTAACCATCGTTGTTTCGTCGGCTCGAAACAAACAGGTAATGGAGAATGAAACATGACAGAAGCATTAATTTTTGATGCCGTGCGAACACCACGCGGGCGAGGTAAATCGGGAGGTGCTCTGCGTGCAGTTTCACCGCCTGCGTTAGCTGCCGTTTCATTGAAAGCAATCAGGGACAGGAACAAACTGGATACCAGTGAAATCGATGATGTCGTCCTTGGATGTGTTGAACCAGTCAAGGATCAATCAGCCGACATCGCCCGCACTGCTGTTCTCGTTGCCGATTATGCCCAAACCGTCACGGGCGTACAGGTCAATCGTTTTTGCGGCTCCGGGCTGGAAGCCTGCAACATGGCGGCTGCCAAGGTAATGTCTGGTCAAGCGCAAATGTGTATAGGCGGCGGTGTCGAATCGATGTCACGCGTTGCAATGGGCTCATCCGGTTTTCCTCAGTCCACCGATCCATCGCTGGCGATTCCAACTCATTTTGTACCGCAGGGAGTTTCGGCTGATTTAATTGCCACCTTAAACGGCTTTTCACGCGTCGATCTGGATGCATATGCGGTTGAATCTCATCGTCGAGCCGCCAATGCGTGGCAGAACGGATTCTTCAAAAACTCGATTATCGAGGTGCGTGACAACAATGGACTGACACTTCTTGCTCATGATGAAATGGTGCGACAAGACTGTTCCGTCGATGGACTGTCCAATCTCAAGCCTTCCTTCGAGAAAGTCGGAAGCCTGGCGGGATACGACGCGGTAGCAGTGCAAAGGTATCCGGAAGTCGAGCTAATCGAACACTTCCATCACGCCGGCAACTCGAGCGCTATTGTCGATGGCTCAGCCGCTGTCTTGTTCGGCACGGAAGAAGCCGGTAAGAGAAACGGTTTGAAGCCCAGAGCGCGAGTGCGCGCCTTCGCCACCATTGGCTCTGAACCAACCATCATGCTCACCGGTCCGGTGGAGGCCAGCCGCAAAGCATTGAAAAATGCAGGAATGTCAACAAAAGACATTGATCTGTGGGAGATCAATGAAGCCTTTGCCTCTGTAATTCAATACTGTATGAAACTATTGGAAATTCCTCACGACAAGCTCAACGTCAATGGAGGTGCCATCGCCATGGGCCACCCGCTAGGTGCGACCGGTGCCATGATGCTTGGTACGGTGCTCGATGAGCTGGAGCGTCGCGACGCTTCCACCGCTTTGATCAGCCTTTGCATTGGAGCGGGAATGGGCGTTGCTACAGTAATTGAGAGAGTCGCTTAAGGGAAGGTGCATGATGAAATCAGTAATCTCAACAACAATTGATAAAGACGGCGTCGCCGTATTGACCTGGGATATGAGCGATTCTCCCGTCAACAAACTCAATGAACAATCGCTCAAAGACTTTCGGACAGCCTTTCAAGCAGCTGTCGACGATGCGACGGTTAAAGGCATAGTAATCGCATCGGCGAAAACTGACTTCATTGCGGGCGCCGACGTGGAAATGCTGCAATCTCTATTGCAGGAGAGTCCGCAGAAGATTTTCGATGCCCTGATGGAAGTACATCAACTCTTCCGCTTTGTAGAAACCTGTAAGAAGCCTGTCGTTGCTGCCATGTCAGGCACAACTCTGGGAGGAGGTCTGGAGCTGGCATTGGCGTGCCACCATCGGGTTTGTGCCAATGATCCGAAAATTAAGATCGGATTTCCCGAGGTGACGCTCGGAATCTTCCCAGGCGCCGGTGGCACTCAGAGGTTCCCGCGCCTTGTGAAATTGCCTGATGCGCTGCAACTGCTCACTGAGGGGCGGCAGATTGGACCTGCCGAAGCGCTCAACTTTGGCATCGTGCACAAGGTGGTGGCACCGGACAGCGTCCTTAGCGAATCGAAAGACTACATCACCAGTGGTGGCTCTGCCGAGCAACCATGGGATAAAAAAGGCTACCGCTTGCCCAGCGGAGACGTTCACAGTCCGCAGGGCTTTGAAACATTCTCTGCAGCCAATGGGTTATTGGCTAAGTTGACATATGGAAACTATCCGGCTCCACGGGCGATACTGGAATGTGTCTATCATGGTTTGCAGCTGGATATTGTCGAAGGCTGTACTCTGGAAGTGCGTAAGTTCATTGAGATAGCCAGGTCCGATGCGGCACGCAACATGATGCGCACAATGTTCTTCAGCCTCAACGACGCCAATAAGTTGAAGGACAGACCGTCTGGAGTAGCGCCCCAAAAGATCGCCAAAGTGGGTATCGTGGGAGCGGGTCTGATGGGATCTGGTATCGCCTATAGTTCTGCGATGGCTGGTATCAAGGTGGTGCTCATCGACTCTTCAGAGGAACTCGCCGAAAAGGGTAAGGCTGCATGTGCCAAGATCGTTTCTGGGCGAGTCGAAAAAGGGAAGCTGTCTAACGACAAGGCCAATGAAACGTTAGATCGCATAGTGCCCACGACTGACTATTCCGCGCTGTCTGATTGCAGCTTGATTGTGGAAGCTGTTTTCGAAGATCGCAAAGTGAAGGCAGAAGTCATGGCTAAGATTGATGCGGTTATCGGCAAAGGTGCCGTTCTCGCCAGCAACACCTCATCGCTACCGATTACTTCGCTTGCCCAAAGCGTAAGCAATGAAAGCAACTTCGTCGGTATCCATTTCTTTTCCCCTGTGGATAAGATGCAGCTGGTCGAGGTTATCCGCGGCAAGAAAACAAGCGACGAGGCATTGGCCCGAGCACTGGACTATGTCCAGCAGATCAAGAAAACGCCGATTGTCGTCAATGACAGCCACGGATTCTATACAACCAGAGTGTTCAGTACCTATACCGCCGAAGGCATTCATCTATTGTCAGAGGGCGTAACCCCGGCTCTCATCGAGAATGCCGGGAGAATCGCCGGCATGCCCATGGGACCGTTGGAAGTCGCCGACATGGTTGGATTGGACACCGTGCATAAGATTACATTGGCTGCCAAAGCGGACCTCGGCAATAACTTCCAGGACGAGAACTTGCTTTCCCTTTTGGATGAAATGGTGCAGAATCGACAACGGTTGGGCCGTAAGAACTCGAAAGGGTTCTACGACTATGAAGGCCGCCAAAAACGCCTGTGGACAGAGTTACGTCAGCTGGCAGGCGGTCGCACCAAAACCGAAGATGTGGAAATGGTCAAACGCCGTCTCATAGTAATTCAGGCTATCGAAGCAATTCGATGTTTAGAGGAAGGCGTCGTGATGCATCCTGCAGATGCAGATGTAGGCTCGGTTCTCGGCTGGGGTTTCTGTCCCTTCTACGGCGGAATCATCTCTTTTGTTGATACCGTTGGCAGCAAATGGCTGCTCGACCAGGCTATCGCACTGGCAGAACATGTCGGTCCGCGATTCGCGCCACCGGAGCTGCTCAAAGAAATAGCCCGGAAAAATGGCAAGTTCTATCAGCATAGCTGGCAAGCGAAGGAGGCATGCGGGCTTTCCGGTAAGCATTGATTGCGCCAGGTCTGATTCCAAAATATTATGCCGATGCAGTTCAACATATCGGCAAGACGCTTCTTCTGTTTGATCGCGTTCTTGTCGACTAGAATAAACTAGGCTCATTCATCTCTCTACCCGTAGCCAGTGACCTTAGGCCGCAGCGAGTAGTCCTCGATATCGTCGCCGGTAAAATACTCCCCATAGAGCAAACCTCGATGATCTTTATGATGTCGTGGCAGCCTTGCCGATAGCTGATATGTGACCAAATCCTGTCATAAGATCGTCGGCAAGACGCTTATAGTCACAATGGAATCGATGCTCAGCAGGTAAGTCATTAACCCGGTTAGCAGACAACAGCGAATCCTTGACTAGGCAGATAGATTTATTTGTTGGTTCTGCATTCTGCGTTGGGTAGGTTTCGTCCCATTCAGAATCCGTATCGTTGATCGCGTTCGACGGTACAATCTTGTCCCTGCTCGCCAAAAGCCTCTCCCATTCGGGATCTGTGGATATCATATAGTCTTCCCAGTCCCCGATTTCTTCCTCGGAAATGAAGTTTTGGTAATCATAGTCCATATCAACGTCTGCGCTGAAAACGGAAAACTGTTCGACGTTGTTATCGATGACTTCACTTATCCTGTTCTGTGCCGCACCTTCCGATTCAGAATTTTTCCCCATGTCGGTACCTTCGAATCCGACTTCTTTCTCAACATCGAAAAGCGGATGGTAAGAAGGCTCAATCCCTGTAAGTTCGAATGGATTGTTACCAGCGAGATCGAACGCGCTCCAGAGCACATCCGACGCAGGATCCGTAGAAGTTTTGAACGCCAGTGCAGTATCGATGAGAACATAGTCGGCTTGCGTCATTTCACCGTGTCCGTATCCATAGTTGTGCATGTCTCCCTCCAGTTGTTTTCCCGACACCAAGTGACTGCTTTTGATATTGCCCATGCAAAATCTACTGACCAAGTGTTGAGCAACTGTTGCAGCTATTTCACCAACCACTTCACTTTGCCATCAACAATAAACTGTCAATCCACCAGCACGTAGATACAGACAATCGGTAGACACGAAGAGCTCCAACACCGAAGAACCACTCAGAGAGCGACGCACCACTCAGAGAGCGACGTACCACTCAGAGAGCGACGCACCACTCAGAGAGCGACGCACCACTCAGAGAGCGAC
>CAZISK010000452.1:0-6669 GCA_964541355.1 uncultured Candidatus Obscuribacterales bacterium | reverse complement strand
CAAGACCGCCGTCGTGCACAGCGAAAGCAAGGATGTCTACCGTCACTCTTACGGGTTCAGTTGCCATTGATGTCAAGTAA
The DNA here is from genome assembly GCA_964541355.1 of uncultured Candidatus Obscuribacterales bacterium. Classification (GTDB taxonomy): domain Bacteria; phylum Cyanobacteriota; class Vampirovibrionia; order Obscuribacterales; family Obscuribacteraceae; genus JADYXR01. The sequence goes on along the minus strand of CAZISK010000452.1, from coordinate 6,589 downwards.
AGCTGGTTTCTTCAAGATTACGTCAGACTTTATAGCATACTGTTTGCGCAACATTTTTATCCTTGTGCATACATCCTACAATGATCATCACGGAACGATGGTCCTGACTTCAGGATATAGGTGGCGCAAGTGGAACAGGTCACAAATCGTGAAAAGCGAGGACTTGAACTATTGCTGAGCTTCGACGATGCTTATCGGACTACATTGGTTCCGACGAGGGGGCGAAATGAGTAAAGACGGAAAAGACGGCATAATTCATGATGTCCTTATGTCGCGCCTGTTTGTCCTTGTAGATGATGAAGACCGGACGCGCGCGACCATGGAGACGCGAGACAAGGGTAACGCCGTCCTGACCTTGATGGATGTCAATGAGAGACCTCGCATCTAGCTTGGTGTCGGCAACGATGGGAAAGGTTTGATTACCTTGTGGGATTCCAATTCCAGACCGCGGGCGTTCATGACTGTGGACCCGAGAACAGACGATTTCGTTTTCGCTGCACTCGATGGGACGGGCGAAACCCGATTCCCCCTTCAAGTGAAAGGCGATGGCAGCGCGGCGCAGCTTGGTCTGGGAGGAAAGGAGCTGTCGGTGCTTCTCAGTCACGCAGAAGGAAGAGCCGGTAGAATCCTTACCTGCGATCCCGCCGGCGAAGTCCAGTTCTGCACGGAAGCAACCGGCAATCCTGGAGAGCAGGTTTGATTGCTGTTGCGCAACTGCGCCAACGCAGTCGAATCACAGGGGAAAAGTCGATCTAATTCATCAGCTTCTTCAAGTTTTCCAGCGTATCTGCGTCTTGAATTGTTTTGTCATTCCTTAAGCGCAGAATTCTTGGAAATCTCACCGCCACGCCGGACTTATGCCTGGGCGACGGTTGAATACCTTCGAAGGCGATTTCAAAGACCAGCTGCGGCTTCACAGTTCTAACCGGACCAAATTTCTCGAGTGTATTCTTTCGGATGAACGAATCTACCTGTCTGATTTCATCATCTGTTAGACCGGAATAGGCCTTCGCAACGGGAACGATCTGATCGCCCAGCCACACTCCGAACGTATAGTCGGTATAGAGACTGGCTCGTTTGCCGCTTCCCTTCTGGGCATAGATTAACACGGCATCGATGGAAAACGGTTCAATCTTCCATTTCCACCAATCGCCTTTGCGCCTACCGACACCGTATTTGGAGCATGTCCGTTTTAACATCAGCCCTTCCACCTTCAGTAGTCGGCTTTTGGATCGCAACTCACCGAGCGCCTCCCAGCTCTCGGTCTGAGTCAGAGGCGAGACACGGAGCACCGGGGATAGTTGTGCGCGACAGCTCGGGTGTTCGTCCAGAGCGCCAGGAGTCAGAAGTTGAAGGAGCTTCGAGCGCCTTTCCGAAAGCGATTCTTGTCGCAGGTCGACTCCACCTGCCTCCAATAGATCGAAACACATTAGTATCACGGGAGCATCGGCAAGCAGTTTTTTACCTACCGCCTTGCGGCCGATCCGTTTTTGCAAGTCTTGAAACGGAAGAACTTCTGAATCGCGCCAGGCTAATAGCTCGCCATCAATTACGGTACCATTGGGCAGCAGTGCCGCGGCGGCCGAGATCTCGGGAAACCTGTCCGTGACGAGCTCTTCTCCTCGCGACCAGATGAATGATTGATCGTCACGTCTAATCACCTGGGCTCTAATGCCGTCCCATTTCCATTCGCAATACCATTCATCGATATCTCCGAGCGATTGTGGTGCCTCCTCCAGAGGATATGACAGAAAGAAGGGATACGGCTTGCTCGCCATAGTGTCTTGCGTATCTTCGTGTATCAGCGCAAGATAGAATGCTGAGGTAGGCTCCCATTCGCCCATCAGCCGGTGGGAGATGTCAGCTTCCGTAAGACCGCTGATCTCTGAAAGTGCTTTCACGACGAGCTGCTGTGAAACACCCAGACGCAGCCCGCCTGTGATGATTTTGTCGATGACCAACCGTTCCTGGTCGGATAGACCCATCCACGATTCTACGAGACTCGATTTTTGATCTGTTTCGCTCAGGGAGCGTAAGGGCATGAGGCGATGCTCCACCCATTCCGAAAGGGTTCCAACGAGTGCCCCTGTATTCGGTGGCAGGAGCAACGCCAATGTTTCAGCCAGATCACCTACGGTGTCATAGCATTCTTGAAACATCCAGGGTGAAATACCCGCCAGCTCCATCGCCCATTCACATAATCTGGCTCGCGGTACAAGCTGGCGCAATTTTCGTCCCGTGAGGAAATAGACGGCCCAGGCTGCGTCCGCCGGCTCGACCGAACGGAAGTATTCAGACATAAGAGCGGTTTTCTCACCGGTTTTATTGGTCTCGTCGAGAGACATGAATAGGGCCGCGAAGCGTCTCATCCCATATCCTCATCGTCGGAGCGACCCGGTTCATTCAGGTTCTCTTCCGAATCGACGTGGGAATTTTGCAAGAGCGGCGTTGGTTCCGAATCCAGCTTTACAGAATCGTCCGACCCTCCACCACCTTCCGAGTCTTGAAAGATCGTCGCTGCTCCTGCTCCTTGCTCGACAGACTGTTCTCCAATGTCCGCCATGCGAAGCTGTTCTACCACCACAGCCTCTTCTGATTCCCCCTGAAAATTGGTGGTCATAGTGTATGCGTCTTTACCGACTTCTCGCAGATAACGTACCAGGATGTCGGTGTAGCCGTGCGTCACGAGAACTCTTCCCGCGCCTGTCGCTTCGATGGTATTGAGAAGCGCGGGCCAATCGGCATGATCGGACAAGATAAAACCCCGATCGACTGCATACCGGCGCTTCATTCCGCGGATCCGCATCCATCCGGAAGCAAATGCCGTCGAAACTGTCCCGAATCGTCTAACCCAGGCGCTGCCTAGCACTGCTGGTGGTGCAAGAACCAGAGAGCCACTATATTTATTCGATGCTCCTTTCGTCAACGGAACATGTTCTGTGTGAGGCAAGCTGATACCGGAATATCTATAAGCTTGGTTGAGCGATTCTATTGCACCGTGGGTGAAAATAGGTCCTATGGATGCATCGATACCCTTCAAAATTCTTTGCGCCTTACCAAGCGAATAACAGAGTAGTAGACTTGCTCTTCCTGCCTCTTTGTTTTTATTCCACCACTTATTGATTGATTCGAAAACTTCAATGTCATCCGGCCACTTGTACACCGGCAGTCCGAAAGTAGACTCGGTTATGAACGTATTGCACTGAAGCGGCTCGAATGCATCGCAAGTCGGATCCGCTTGAACCTTGTAGTCGCCGGATACTACCCAGACCTCACCTTGATGCTCCACTCTTACTTGTGAAGACCCGAGAATGTGTCCGGCTGGATGTAGCGAGAGTTCGACTCCATTGATGGATCTTTTCTCTCCATAGTCAACGGCGTCGACAACGACGTTGTCCCCGAGCCGGTGCTTCAGAATCCCCGCTCCGGATCTGGCGCACAAATAGCTGTCACTTCCGATTCTTGCGTGATCGGAGTGCGCATGAGTAATCACTGCGCGTGCAACGGGACGCCAGGGATCGATGTAAAAGTCGCCCTTTTCGCAGTATAGACCTTTTTTGGTAGCTACAATCATTTCAAACATTATAAAATAGCGATGGGGCTCTGAACCTTCTTGGAGTTGACATTGTTATGCTCAGACTGCCGATTCTTGATGTTCTGGAGAGATCAGAGCGAATTCTTATCGCAGGAGCCGGCGGAGGTTATGACATCTTCAGCGGTTTGCCTCTTTACTTTGCGCTTCGCCAGGCCGGTAAGCAGGTCTTTCTCGCGAACTACAGCTTTTCATATATACATGCCACCAGGGATGAACATCTGACCCCCGTTTTGATAGCCGTCTCCTGCGAGTCAAAAGGCACTGACTACTTTCCTGAATTACATCTGTGTCGATGGTTTAAACAGCGTGGAGAGGACGTAACAATCTATGCGTTTGATCGCTGTGGTGTAAAACCAATGCGTGAAGGCTATGAGTTGATGGTGAAGCTTCTGGATATCGATACCATTGTTCTCGTGGATGGTGGCACAGACAGTCTTCTCAAGGGCAACGAGCAAGAGTTAGGAACTCCACTCGAAGACATGACCAGCATCGCCGCGGTCGATCAAGTGGATGTAAAAACAAAAGTTCTTGGCTGTCTCGGTTTTGGCATTGATACCTTCCATGGTGTCTGTCACGCACATGTGCTCGAGTCGATTGCATCGATCAGCAAAGATGAAGGAGGCTATCTCGGTGCACTATCTCTCATTGACAGTATGCCGGAAGTTCTTCTTTTTCGTGAGGCCACTCAGTTCGTCTTTGATCAGATGCCGCACCACGTGAGCATTGTATGTAGCTCTATCTTGTCTGCGTTGCAAGGCGAGTTCGGCAACCACCATGCAACTACCAGGACAAAAGGCAGTCTATTGTTCATCAATCCCCTTATGTCCTTGTACTGGTTCTTCAATCTACATAGTGTAGCCAGTAGGGTCTTGTACCTTTCTGACCTGGAAAACACAGAGCGATGCGAGGAAGTGCTTGCGGCTATCAAAAAATTCCGCAACAATTGTGGGTCTATGAAAACCAAAAAAAGCATACCGTTATAATGCGTGGCGTTCGATGGAATCTGTATCCTATGCTAAGCAATCAAAGACGGAGCGGTGCCTGAGATAGGATTGCACCTCGCAAGATTCGACGGGCGATGAAAGAGCTGGGAGAGACAATGAAGAAGCGACAGCTTAGCGAGCAACAACTCTGTATTGGTGCTCATGTGAATGGTGGTATTACTGGAGCAGTCAACAAGGCGCTCGAGATCGGAGCGCAGCCGATGCAGATTTTCATTGGTTCTCCACAGACGTGGAGACCGCCTCAACCAGCGCTTCCGGATATGCGGAAGTTTAAGACTGACGTAAAAAAGGAGAAGCTCGGACCCGTTTTTGTCCACGGCAATTATCTGGTTAACCTGGCTTCTTCGTCGCAGGAAAATTTTGAAAAGTCCGTGATCAATTTGCATACGGCTCTGCGACTCGCTGATCAGGTCGGTGCCGAGGGGTTGATTTTTCATCCCGGTTCTGCCGGTAGTGGCAGTTACACCGATGCGATTAACAAGATCCTTGCTTCGATTCAGGTCGTCTTCAAGGATTATAGTGGAAGCTGCAAGCTTGTGCTCGAGGTGTGCGCCGGTCAGGGCGGCACTATCGGCGATAAATTTTCACAACTCGCCGAGATCCTAAATGAATCCGGACACGATCGTCGACTAGCAGTTTGCTGGGATACGTGCCACCTGTTCAGCGCTGGCTATGATGTCGCGACCGAAAAAGGACTGGCATCGACAATCGAAGAGTTCGAGCGTTTGATCGGATTCGAATGGCTTGTTGCCATCCACGCCAACGACTCGAAAAATCCACTCGGCGCGCGCAAGGACAGACATGAGAACATCGGAGCCGGTTACATTGGCGAAGCCGCATTTCGCCGGATGCTGCACCATCCGTCATTGCGCAATCTGCCATGGATTCTGGAGGTGCCCGGATTCGACAACAAAGGCCCTGATAGGAAGAATATAGAGCTTCTTCATCACCTGGCGACTACATGATTCTCAATTCAAGAAATCTCTCAATCCATTCCAGCGCGGATCTGTCCTCAACTTCTTGATGGCCTTTTTCTCGACCTGTCTAACTCGTTCTCTACTTACGTTCAATTGCTGACTGCAGTATTCGAGCGATCGCTCTTCTCCATCGTGCAAACCGAAACGAAGCTCCAGCACAATTTTTTCCTGTGGTTTGAGCCACGACAGTGCATGCAATAGCTCTCTCTTGAGAATCCAATCTTCTGCCTTTTGCTCGGGCCTGGGTGCTTCAATGTCTTCAAGCAAGGAGATGAACGGAGTGTCCTCTTCATTGCCGAAGCACTTGTCTAGCGACAACATTGTTTTTTCAGCGTCCAGTACCTGGGTGAGTTGCGCTTGGTTCATCTCGGCTTCAGCCGCGATTTCACAGAGTTCTGGTCGACGCTCGAGCGAGAAGTAGAGCCTGGAAATTGCCTTTCGTACTTTTTGCTTTCTTTCTTGCACATGAACCGGAATTCTAATCGGCTGTGCTTTGTCGTGCAGAGCTCTTGTAATTACCTGTCGAATCCACCAGGTCGCATAGGTGGAGAACTTATAGCCCAGCTCCGGGTCGAACTTCTCGCTGGCTTTGATCAGACCGATGCTCCCCTCCTGGATCAGATCCAGGAATGGCAGTCCATGTCCCCTATATTTCTTTGCGATGCTAACCACTAATCGCAGATTCGATTGAATCAATTTTCTTCGGGCAGTGGGATCGCCCTGCCGAGCCGCGCGAGAAAGCTCAATCTCTTCCTTGCCGGATAAGAGCTTATGTCTGGAAAGCTCTTGCATATAGATAACGGTAGGGTCTTCTTCCGCCGTGACACGAGCTGTCCTCGTAACGACCTCTTCTCCGTCATCGCTCGACTGCTCTTCATCCTGATCTATGAGGAACAAATCGTCGTGATCGTCGTGATCGTTGGACTCCGAAACTGAATGATCGACGTAATACTCTTTCTTATAGCTTTTATTCATGATACGCGCTTCCAGACGTCAGTTGAACGACGCCAAAC
>CAZISK010000451.1:0-6710 GCA_964541355.1 uncultured Candidatus Obscuribacterales bacterium | reverse complement strand
TTCAGTCCCAGGGACTTTGCTTCCGACACTCAGACCGGCAATGGTTGTCACCTGTTGCTTGGCGGAGTTGCGTTGCGCTTCCGTCCAGATCGGCTTGACTTCGAGAACATTCGGGTCATATTTCTCGACCTGCTCAACCGCTTTGTAGTAGCGCGACTGCACCGCCGAATCCGGACTCCCAAAGTTGTTATCAATCTTGACTATGTGCCCCGATTTCTTATCAAGTCGGTAGGAATCATCCGAAAGTCTGCGATCGCGAAATGGCAAGTTAAGGTCTTTGCCGAGCGGCACGAGACTATTATCGCTGACCTCTACATCTGTTGCTCTAAGGTTAAAATCAGTGGTGCTGAGATAGCGACTCTCAACAGCTCTCTTGCCTAACGGCTCCGCAAGTTCGACTATATTGTATTTTTTGTTATCTACTTCGATCTCACCAACAACGGTGTCACCCAATCCCATAGCTTCTATTCTATTGCCTAGCTTCGACGGTTTGTTGGCTTCAATCGTGATTGCAACGCCGGGTTTGAACTCCAACTTGTCGCCGACTTTCAACTTAACCTCCACACCAGGCTTCAGCTCTTCCGATTTCGACTGACCTTTAGTTGTGTACTCTGGGGGATTTTTACATTCCACGGAAGTAGTGAAGTAGATTCCGTCTTTCTTCAACTCTAGTGAACCAGTTTCCCGACTTACGAATTTCAGGAACTCGTCGTCAGGTCGAAGCCTCAATGCTTTCGCCAATTGCTCACGACCGATATCAACGAGCTCTGGCTTGAAAGCGTCCTTCTGATTACCCACTAGCGCCTTTCGAGTATCGCCGGCAGTGACCATAGCAGAGACAGGTGGTGCTAATCTGGGCTCAAGCTGAAAGAATTGTGTGCCGCCCATTGCAATTTTGTCGGTAGCCGGATTGAAGTACTGCCACTGTTCTGGTTTTACCGACTTGATGCCGTCGGGACCTTCGATCGCCAGTTTGCCTTTGTCACCTGCGCCCTTAAGAAGGCGCACTGCCGCCGTACCATCGTTGTTCAACTTGAATTGAGCAACCTGCCCGAATCCTTTGTCTTTCAATGGCAACAAATTGATGTCGGACTGGGCACCACCAATAGTGACGACCGTTCCCTCACTCAGTGTAAATTTCTGACTTCCATAATTGAGATCGTACTGCCTGAACGGCGTTGGTTCACTCTGCTGTCCATAGACCTCATTAGCTAGATTCCTCGCGACGTTGTCGAAGGCATCCTTGCCCCTATCACTTGGCTTTGCGGCACCATCCGGTCGATCAATAGGATTCGGCATTTAAAATTCCTCCCTGCATCACGCTGGCTGAAAAAATCTGAACCGACTTTGAGTGGGAGTTTAGATATTTGAGATGACATTTGCTCGTCCTCAAAAATCCTGAGATACATGAAAATCCAGCGGTACTCTGAACGAACACTATGCAAGTGTTCGTCAGGACCGACGATGCCAATTTGCGAGATTGCAATCTTGTTACAAATTTTTTGCAACTGCCAACTAGATTGAAAGTAAGTTGGTCGGGACAAATTTTTCGCGGGGGTGAAAAGTATGGGTACAAATCCGTGGGCTGAAGCCGATGCCTCAAGCTTTTCAGAAGGACAGAATCCAGGAGATGCAAGGCATCGTTTCTTGGATGATGTGCGCGGCGACAGATTCAAACTACCGAAGGTGGAAAAAGAAGACCTCATAATCGACTTTAACGTTCCACTAAAAGCCGACGCCAAAGAGGAAGCTCCGAAAGCCGGGAAAGATAAAGCTGAACAGCCCAAGCCGGAGCAAAACAAGCCGGACGGACAGCGCAAAGATGGAGTCATAAAACTTGAGGCCAAGGACTTTGAAAAATTGGGACCGGAGTTAGGCCCACTGCTTAAGAAGATTACAAGTTTGAGTGTCTGCAATATTCCAGACGGAAAACATTTTGAGCTTACTAGAGAACAACCTATCACACTGGACCTGGAAACAGGCTCTGATATAAAAGTCAAAATGGGCACCAAGTTTGCAGCGGACGTCCGCAATTTAGGTCCCAACAAGTTGCTTATCGATAGCATCAATGGACTTTCAATTGAGGTGCCTACTCCGGACAACAAGGCGTTCGGAAAGATGGAAGTAACAATCAAAAAGGCAACCGTTGATAAGAACAAGGATGGTCAGAACATTCTGACTTTGACGACTGAGTGGGGGGGCAAAATGCAGGACGTGCAGGTACCGCTACCTCCCGGCAATACAGGATTGTCTCGCGCAATAGACACCCTCAAGCGCGTTGCCTCAAACAATGGTTCCGCCGGCGGTGATCGACAGGACGAAAATGATCTTTTAAAGCAGCTTACCCTTGGTTTGATTGGCCTCGGCGTTTCCGGAATCGTGGGTGGTGCTGCATTCAAGATAGCAAGAGGATGGAGAGCCGGAGAAGAGTCCAAAACAGCCGACGGCTCCAAACCTGCTGAAGCTGACAAAGCTGGAGCGAAGCCTGCCGGTGATGGTATGCACCCGATCGATCCGCTCCTCCTCCCGCCGCTGCGACCAGTAAGACCGGAGGTAAAACCCGCTGGCGCCAAGGTAGCAGGTGCAAAGCCAGAGGCAATAGGAGCTGCGAAACCTGTCGTACAACCAGATGCAAAGCCAGAGGCAATAGCAGCTGCGAAACCCGACGTACAACCTAATGCAAATCCGGATGCAATCGGCGAACAGGCCAGGCGAGCCTTGTTCCCAGAAATTAAGCCCGGCATTGCATACTTCGATCAAAGGCGCGCAGACGTACGAATTGTTGCTCCATACGCCAACAAAGATGTAGTGCTAGTTTCGGCGAAGGGACCTGATGATAGACCATTGCTGGAGGAAGTAGCTCGACAACAATCGCAATTGGGAAATCACAAGGAAGTGAAGCATCTCGACAAAACATATTTGTGTAATACCGCCACCGGTGAAGTGCTTTTAGTAGAACGCGGGCGTGAAGGCGACGCCACAAGTAAGGACAAGTACTTCCATGTAAAAGATATGGTGGCAAAAACCTTCGAGGCCACATCCCAAGATATGAAGGCAGGCGCGAAGCCGCCCGCCTGGCTGGAAACGGTGAGCAGAGCTTTCGACTCACGTGAGAGCGGAAAACTTGGCATTTCACTTGGAGATCCGCCTAAGGATGTTCATTACGAAGTGCTGAAAACAAGCGTGGACGATCGGGCTGTACTTGTTGGTACTGGTTCGCATTACTTGAGCCCCGGCGCAGACGGGTGGTTCCGCCCTGATGGAATGCCCAAAGGAGAGCCCAATCCAAACTTCACAATCCGTGTCGGCGTGACAGGTTTTGGAGATCTAGCAAAGGTGCAAGCTGCGCTATTGCCAAAACTTGCTGAACAGATGAAGCCTGGTGGTGAGTTGCATGGGAAATTGCTCGATGTCACTACGCAAGATCCTCTGCAGGCGGTCAGCGGCAAGTACCGTCTCCAAAACGGAGAGCTCCAAAAAGGCAACGTTGGCTTTGTGCTCTATCCCGCAGATGCAAGCGCGGCTAAGACCATTCAAGAATTGGTTGACAAAACACTCGTCGAAGCTGGACTGACCGACAGATCTGCTGCACCACCTACAGGTGATCTGGTCCATGGGGGATCAGGCCGTGTTGCAGTGTTAGTTCATGAGCATCATTGGGAAGCAGCTAAATACAAAGGTCCCGAAAAGGCCAACGCTGACAGGACACTCGAAATCAATGGAGCATACTTGCCTGCTGATATGGAAAGAGAAGTCATCGAGTTCATGCACAAGCAAGTTGAGTCTAAAGCTCCTGGTTGGGAGAAGTTCGCCACGATAGCCGACTTGTATACGGTAGGAGAACGATCGAGCATCTTCTATCCTGAAGCGTTACAAGCTCTGGAAAAAGCATTCGGTCTGGACGGACAAAAGACGCAAATTCTACAAGCAGATTCAACAGGGGAACATCCCGGTCGGCTGATGTTGAGCACCACTGGACAAAGGATGATCAACGGCAAGGTGCAGATGAGTGAAGTAAAGGACTCGGTTGTCGATACACCCGATGGAAAGCGGTATAGCGGCGCTGCTGCAATTCATAACATTGGCAGAGTGGTTTCGGATGCACTGAAATCGAAGACGGCAACTCCAATTGCAAGCTTGGCGAATACCGAGGCCGAAAATTCCAAACCCGTTAAGATCGAGCAGGCGCCTATAGAGCCAATACTTATCGATGGAGAAAGGAGCGCAAGATTTGTCGAACGAATCAAGGCAGAAGGTCCATTTAGCGATGCTACCGCAATTGCTGTAGACAAACTGCAGACCGCGATTGACTCCTTCATGATCGATGAGCGCATCAGTAGGACCAAACTACTTCGTCAGTTTCCCATCAACGTAGAATTCTCTTCTACGCCAGCAGAAAAAACGACCGTAGTTTACAACACATGCAACGAGCCTTTTAAGCCCGTAGTGAAGACAGATCGTGGCTTTTACTGCGACAACAAGCCTATTGCAGCGGATAAAGTAGCTGTGACAATTCGCATGCCCGAAAGCTTGCTAAAAGATCCGGCAAAGCTCGCCAAAGAGTTATACAAAAACCTAATAGAACAATCCAGTCTGTGCACGCTGACTAAGGGACAAGCAGCACCCATCGACACGTGGATGCAGGAAAGCTTTGGAAAGACGGGCAGCGCCACGGAGAAAGCAGTCGCAGATTCATCCGCAGGAACAGTCCCGGAAATTAATCTCCCTTTGCTGGACGTGACGAAGCTTCCCGATGCAGTGACCAAGCCTCTTATGGCAAAACTGTCTCCTAACGGTATTCGTATCGGAAATGGAAGGACAGAACAAACTCTTCCCGAATTATGGGAAAAAACGGTGATGGACCATCTAAATGAGGAGTACAGACTAGCGGAGTTAAGCGGCGATCAAAAAAGAATCGACGAGGTCTTTGATAAGCGCCGGGCAGAGGAAGCGTTTCTGTCAAAATTGGAGAGCAGTAACAACAAAGCGGCTCTGGAAGAAGCTCGCAGCCGCCTATCGACAGCTATGGAGAAAGCAGCAGCCGAAACGGCCAAACCGGGTGCTCATGGCGGCCACCGCGGACGTGCCGTTGCGGTCACTCAGCTGATGAAATATCTACTCAAGTAGAAATCTGAAAGCAGTCCTTCTGAGGCGAGGTTGTTCACCTCGCCTCGTTTTTTCCATGTCGAGACTCGTTGCATTTTTGTTGCAATTGCACTTCAGCATATAGATATACAGCCGGGGGGCGCTTGGTATGAATACAGGATTGAATTCGATTGATTTTTTGTTGGATTCGTCTTCGACTTCCGATTCCGATCTGAAAACTGACATGAACACTTCAGCTCGGGACAAATTTATCGGTTTGTACCTCGAACAGTTGCCGCGAGACGATGCAAAGTCTGGTGTTGGGTCCACTTCAACAGCATTCAGATTGAACGCAGAACCGCAACCGGAAGTGGATGGCAACAAAAACGCCGGAAAAGATGGTCCGGCCACGCCGCCTGCAGCGATCGAACTTTCCAAGATTCCGCACAGCGATCTCGTGGTGCGTATTCTTGGACGTTCTATTGGTGCAGCAAATGAACTTTTGAAAGTGGAAAATGAACGCAAACGCGCAACTGGTCAACCAGTTGAAAATTCATTCGATGAAGAGAAACTCAAAGAAGAGTGGCAACGAGGGGAGTTCGGCCCAGAGAGTAAAAGGTTATGGGCCAAAGCTCATAAACTAATTGAACAAGACGTGAAGGCTCTTACATTCGAACTCGAGTCTCGCGCGATTGCCTTTCCGCCCGGTTCACCGATTCAGCCTGAGAAAAGTGCAAGCGGCAGCGGATTGCCTGAAACAGATGAGAGTTTTCGCGCACGGATTCGAAATGGTGATTTCAAATTTTCCTTTTCACCCAAAGAGTTCAATAAAGACGGCATTCCATCTGCCGAGGATGTGACCAGGTTTGCCAACCACTATGTTTGGACGCAATATGCCAAGCATAAATGCGTTATGGGAGCGCTCGACAGCCAGGCAGCATCAGTAGAATTTCATCTTAAGGGGCTCGACAGAGTCTGCACATCACGTAATCTCGACGGATGGAAAAGACCTCCAGACCTGACGCCGGAGCAGTCTGAGCGCTGGGCAAACGCAACCATGGATTGGATTAACACAGTGCAACGCGTTCGTACATACGCAGACACAATGGCTGCATTCAATGCTGCCACCACCGACAAAGGCTTTCAATTTCCTGGGCTCTCCGATCTTTTCAAACGAATTAAGTTGCCTGAAAACGCAACGGTGTTTCCTGACGAAGCCATCAAGTCGCCCAATTTCCCGGGAAAGATAACGCGGGGGCCAGATGGCCTGATAACAGAAATGAAGTTGGATTTACCGGAAACTTCCGAACGCACTCCGGAAAATCTACGCAAAATGCAAAAGCTCGAAAACTGGTTGAGGACTTATGGACCACAGGTAGACAAAATCTGGGGGCAAATGTTGGATACTGATCAAAATCCTGATCGCACACTTATGTGGTTAGTGGACGGAGACTTCACTCGTGAAAAAGGTTCCACGCATGAAGATCTTAGGGAGCTTAACCCCCACTTGAAAGGTGATAACACCGACATAAATTCCAAAGTCGTACTACCTGGTGATGAACTTGATTGGTTTGTCAAATCGATAGAAAACGGCCAGTACTTGTTAGAAAAGCGCGCACCGAACG
>CAZISK010000450.1:0-6732 GCA_964541355.1 uncultured Candidatus Obscuribacterales bacterium | reverse complement strand
CTTGGCAAAGGCGATCCGACCAAAGATGGCTACGACAAACTCGCCAGTAAGGATGCGCTTAAACACCTACAGGCCATTTTGAAAGGCGGCGATAACCCGCTCACGCAGGAGATGAACGACTTAAGACTGCGCTCAATTTCAAACGGCTTGGGAGAAAATCCATCTTTGGAACAGCTGCAGTCTGCGCAACAAAAGCTTCAGTTGGAGGTAAAATCCGGCAATAAAGGCGCCTCGGAGCAATCGAAAACTATTGACACTGCCGTCGCTGTAAAAATGATCTCCGATCCGAAGACATTCGAGCGTGGCAAGGAAATGTTGGTAAAACTAGCCACACCAGACAACGACGTCGCTCGCAAGGCAGCCGTCGAGCTGCTTCTCGGCGATGACAAGAATGCTCTTAGAAAGCTCGATTCGATTACCGGAACCAATCGCAATAAATCACCTATCGCTCCGGATCTTTCAATGCTAAGTGAAGAGCAGAAGATGGAACTGAAACTTGCAATCGTAGATCACTTCCAAAAACATGTAGACCAAGGCGGTGGGCTTAGTCCACAAGAGTCCGCCGGACTGGGTTTGGCTACTGTGGTGGCAAAAGAAAAGAAGCAGAATGACCTTCGATCTGGAATATCTAAGGTGTTCGATGGCATTTTCGAACGCAAAATAGATGAGGGGACGACACCAAAAGAAAAACAGAAACAGACGTTGCTGTCTGCCAAACAGACGGAAGATGCGCTGGAAGGTCTGTATCAAGCAATTCGTAACAATGGCCCCAAAGAAGGGCCGAACGATTGGTTGCTGCCCTACCAGTTTGCTAAAGGCGCGCGATCGCAGCATAACGTTTTCATCCCGGACTCCGGCAGTAAGGTCAACGATGTCGGAGCGCGCTTTAACGGTCAGATCAAAGATCTAATGGAACTGGCAAAAACCGGCAACAAAAGCGCACTGCATGTAGTGGCTGCTCTTAGTGCTGGCGTAGGAGACGGCAATGAATTTGCCAACAAACCGATATTCGACAATTACTCGGGCAAGAATGAAAACGGCAATCTGTCTCAGCAAGCAGGAAAATTTTTGGTTGATCTGGCCGCGAGCAGTCCGTCCATGCGTTCAAAAGTGCTGGATGTTTTGACTCATCCTCTACAGACACAGTTAATTTCCAATCGCGGCAATCGTTTCGAAACGCTCGGTCAGGTTGCGGCTCTGGACATTGCCAACGTTCCAGAAAACGTGCGTTCAATATTGCGTGAAGGATTGACCCTTCAATCAGGGCCGAGCGCCGTCAGAGGGTTGATGCATCTTGCTCCGATTTTGGAAGATGAGGATGCTCGAGCGCTAGGCAAATACGGATCTACCGAGCTCGTAAAACAGTTGAGCACCAGCGCTAATTCGCTAAATCCGCGAGCAGGAAAAATTCTGGCTGACCAGCTGCTCAAAACGATGACAGACAGCGAGAGTCCCTCAAAGAGGCGAATAGAAGCGGTCAAGGCGCTGGCGGAACTTGCTCCCTATCATGCCAGTGCCGAAGTTGTAAACGCCCTCAACGACTTTGGTGGCAGCCAGGGGTTAAAGAATCTCTCGATCCAGATACGAAAGCCGATGGACTTTAGATCTGATGTAGAGATCCAGAAGGAGACTGAATTGTTGCAGACTCTTTCGGGTGACGTGCTACTGTCGATTGCTCAGTGGGGTAAAGACGACTCCTCACGTTACCTTGCATTTACCAAATTCGCTGATAAGAGTTGGGGAAAAGTCGATTCAGTTACGGAATCGAAAATCAAAGAGGTGATAAAGAACAATCCCCTCAATGTAACTATTCAGGAGCGAGCGCGGAAAATGGTTTACGGTGCTGAGCGCGATCCGCAGCAAAAGGATAAAGAGCCGGCGAAGAAAACCACCGAGAAAACCGAGAAAGACAAAAAGCCAATCGAAAAAAACGACGGTGACAAGAAAGATGGTGAGAAAGGCAAACCGGAGGATAAGCCGGATGGCGACGACGAAAAGAAACCATCAGAAAAGGAAAAAACTGGTGACAAAAAACCATCGGACAAAAAACTGGAAAAGAAAACGCCCGCTAAGCCTGCAAGTCCCGAGGACATAGTTGCCCTGGCGGCCGTGTTCAAAGAGCGCGGAGTTCAACTTCCAGATGATTTTCTTGTGCAGGTCACAGAGAAGGCGGTGAAGAACTACGGTTATGAAAAAGTCAGAGCTGCAGCAGATCGCATTGCTCTCTACAATGCGCTTCCCCCTGAGGTTCGCGAGAAGCTAACTACAAATCTAGACAAGCTGCCCGAGGGAAAGGAGTTTTGTCTTTACGGTTGCAAAATGACGACCGAATTGTTCAACAAGCAAACGCCGGAAGTCCGGAAATTGCTCACCGGCAAGAGCGATCTAGCTACAGAAGGACCGGTCGACCTATCGAGCAATTCTATTACGGCTGAGCAGTTCAACAACCTGTCAGAGGATGTCAGGAAAGAGCTTACCACTTCGGCAGGACCGCTGGACGCTTCTCTGGTGCTGGCACAGTTGGCTAACGGTGAGATTTCGAAAACCCACCAGGCAACGAATCTGCTCGTCGATGACTTTCCACTCGAGCTCAAAGTGCATCTCATGAGAGAGCTGCAGCGCGAAGTCACAACTAAGCTGCGGAATGATCTGAAAAAATCGATGCGCGACAAAGAAGATCTCCTCGGAGAATCCAAGGATCACGCTAAGAAAGGGCTGTGGTTCTACGAAAAATTCTTGAGCGGTACGAGCTGGGGCGATTTCATTTCGCCCTTTGCGTTCCCCACTAATTCCGACGACAAGACCTATTCAAATTTAGGAATTCTCTCTGAACCTCTATCGGATTCGCAGATCAAATTCGTCAGCAAGCAGCGTCGTTTGCTCGAGGCCATTCCTGGAAAAGAAGGCTCAATCAAAGATAAGACACATGAGATCATGCAGTCCGATGGCAAGATGCAGCTTCTGGATCTGGCTTTGATCAACCATCGTTATGCAACCCTTTTATCTGATGGAAAAACGGAAAGAGCAGATCAATTGGTGATGGATACACTGCGCCGTTTTGGTAGGGCGACTTTGCTCGCGCCTGATGTTAAGCGTGAACTCGGGCGTGAGGGGAACAATCCGCTTTCCAGGTTGCAATCTCGCGGTAAGTGCGAATTCGACGAGCTGCCCTTGATCGATCTGAAGGATGAAAAATCGTTTGAGAAAGGCTTGAAAATGTTGCAAAGCCTTAGCAGCGATAAAGACAAGCAGAAGCTCGATCATCCCTTCCTCGTGAATGAGGCTCTCATGGCGCTGGACAGCAACCCTTCGGTTCGGAAGCTGGGCGAAGTTGCTAGCGATCTGTCCAACGATCTGCAAGTCTTGAGCATGCTGGTCGGCACCGAACAAGGTGGCGGAGATAAATTTCGGGATTACATAAAGGAAGCAAAGGAAAGAGGGCGCAAAGTCCAAGAGACGCTCGCTAAGGTGAGTGACAAGGACATAAAGGGAGCCAGGGAAGCCCAAAAGGCGATTGAGGAAGCTCTAAAGAATGTCGAGTCTCCTCTGGCGAAAGCGGAGCTGGAGAAGCGTGCCCAAGCGATCGACGGTCTGCTCAAGATGTTGGACCCAAACTGTCCGCCGCCCGGAACGGAGGCGAGGCAGAACTTCCTGCGGCTCACCCTAGAGTTGAAGGATCTTCCAGATCATAAGCGCAAGCCACTGCTGCAGGAATTGCAAGAGATAAACAGCGGCAATCAACGAAACCGCATGGATAAGATGTTAGAGCACTTGAACACTGTCTCTTTCAATAACCACAGTGATTTTGCTACCTGGGCGAAGACGGACGGTGTCGTCATTTTGGCGAGCACGGCTGCCGCAATTGCAGCTACGGCGCTGGTTGTCGCCACCGGTGGCGGTGCGCTTCTGGTAATCGGGGCGGCGGTAGCTGCGGGCATGATAGCCGGTGAGTTGACGACGGAATTGCAGTACCAGGCCGGCATGCGGGACGAGGGTTCTCGCGTCGGTCGCTATTCCAGAGGGGAGAAACAGCTGCAAGAGGATGGCAGCTCCAAAGAAATGAGCCTGTGGGGCGACGTCGTCCTTCCCTATGCCGGCGAGTTTGCATTAGGCGTCGGCATGTGCTTTGTTGCAGGCGGTCTTGGTCAAAAACTCGGCAGTGTTTTATCAAAAATGTCCGCGCCTGCAAGAAGCGCGTTTGTGGCTGAAAATCGAGCGGTTCTGGGACAAATTGCCAAGAACTCTATGCATCTGGAGAAGGCGGACCCCTTTGTGAAACGCCTGGCTATCGCCGCTCTTCAGGAAGCAAAAGTGCAACCGATTTTTGCGGCCGCTGCGATCGGCGGAGAGCAGACCGTGCATGATTCACTCAAAGCGTTAGGCTTACAAATGTATGAGCAGCACGCGTTAACTTCGTTCTTCGTGCAGATGAGTTTGAGCGCCGCTCACCGAGGTATGCAACCGAGCAGTCCGAAATCGAGGCCTGGTTCTCTGAAGATGGAATATAGGCCAGATCCGAACTCCGAGAAGGCCTATATGGCGCAGAAGCGCAAAGCCGGATCCGACTTTCAACATACCGAGAGCGGCTTTCGCGAAACGACTAAAGAGGGGCTCGTCATTGATTGGGTAAAGAACGCGAATCTAAAAGCAACCGAAGTAGAGTCCGGCGGACAAAAGAAATCTCCATCTAAAGTGAGACCGCTGGAACCGACGAAAGGAGCCACCGATGCTGTTGAACAGCCGTGGCTGGGCGGCGGTGAACCTGGTGACACCCTTCCCTCGAACGGTGGAGGATGCATGTATAAAGATCTGCTGACCAAGCCGTCACAAGTGCTGATGGATCTCTTCGGCAGAACCGATCTGGCAGGAGCCGTAGAGCTTCAGCTTAACATCAACGAATATACAACTAAGATTCGCGAGGTCAGGGAAAAGGCTATCAAAGAAGGAAAACCGTTTGATTACAACAATCCGACGATTAAATCATTGACCGATCATCAATTTCAGGCTAACCGTGCGCTTGATTCCCTGAAGCTTAATACAAAAGCCAGGCAGATCGTCGAGCAGCTTGCAGCTCGTCCAGAGGTAGCCGATCTCTTCAATTTTAACACCATCGATTCTGCCCAAATGAAGTCATTGATTGATACTCTACAGGCCGACAGCACCTTCATTGGCCAGAAGTTTTCGTATGCTCATTATTCTGACACGTATGCTCCTGGCGAGTACAAATTGCAAGTGCCGGAATCCAACTCCCTTCGAGGCGTAAAGCTGATCGTCGAGAAAGGAGGACCTGTACCTGATAGAGTCGTACAAGATGTATTGCGAGCGATAGAGGCTGATGGTCAAAATCCGGAGCAAATTCGAATACGAGCACGTGACAAACATTACCTTGGCTACCGCAGCTCCTACGAAATCATGGTTAGTGCCAAATCCGGTAGCGGGGCAGCTCGTATATACACGCACGAGTCCGGTCACCTGTATGAAGGTACGCAGCTAGACCCGAAGGCGCTTGAGTTGGCTAGAAATGCCTGGACTGCAACGTTGACAGGTAACAGGATTGCGCTTCAAGATCTCAAACAGGGCACCAGGGGTGATGACTGGATGAGAGAGGTGCTCACCAATAAGAACCACCCCCAACATGAAATCATCAGTGATTTCGGTAAGTTCGCCCAACTTCCTCCCGGCGATGTGGCTGCCCACAAACAGCTACTGGTTGAGTTGTTGGAACAGCCGAACCGCTATGGTCTTCCCACCAATCCTCGCGAGTCGGCCTTATATAAGACTTCATATGGTGAGTCCTTTGCTGAGCTATATACCGTTTACCGCCATAAAATGCAAATGCAGAGCATAGGCAATAACCCTACCTACGAGCAGCTAATCAGAGGCGCAATTGGAGAGCCCTCCGAAGTGGGAGCGGCTCGACTGCTCAAGCATATGGAGCCGATGTTCAACACTCTTGAAAAATATGTCTTTCCGAAGAAGATGCTAGCAGACAACGTAACGGAAGCCTTTCGCGCCAAGAACGGTGCCGACCAACGAAGGGAGCTCACCCAGATCGCGAAGGACAACAAGACTATTGATTGTGATGAATTCGATGCGAAGATGAAAGAGCTCGTTTCGAGAGCCGACGGCGAACTTTCTGATCTGATTATCAAAGAGTTATTGAACAAAGCGAAATCCGACTTTCCGGACGCGACCAAATTCCACGAATTGTTGGAAAAGCATTTGCCGAAGATCAAAAATGCTGACTACAAGCCAGCTCAAGATCAAGAGCTTCTAGGGCTGCGCGAAGGCGATCAAATGATCATGCATATGAGCGAGCGCATGGAAATGTATAAAGCGGTCAAAGAACATGTTTCGAACCAGAACATGGCGCGCCTGAAAGGCATCGAAAGGACCTTAAGCGAAAGGAAAGTAGGGGATCAGACAATCAAGCCTGTAGAGAGTGTTATCATCGGAGGTAAGTTCGTGCTACCCACGGGCGGCAAAGACTTAATCATCGGTCGTCAGCATCTGCAGGATATCGTCAAACGGGCACCGAATTCGATACTGTATAGGCCAGGAGCACCTGACTTCAGCAACATAGCGTCGGCCCATTTGCATGTCGGTAAGGACGCTAACGGCACTTATGTGCAGGACCTTAGAAGCGCGACCGGTACCTACTTGAATGGCGAGACGCCGATTAAGCCGATGCAGAAGGTTTATCTGCAACCTGGCGATTTCGTCACCATCGGT
>CAZISK010000449.1:0-6753 GCA_964541355.1 uncultured Candidatus Obscuribacterales bacterium | reverse complement strand
GCTGCGTTGGTTTGATAAAGCAGCTCTCTGAGTGTACCTTCGAGATTCTGCGTCAGACCACAGTCGTTGGTGTCGTACTTTTTCAGTCCGGTATTATTAGCGCTGGCAAGGATGTTGGCGCATTCCGATCCGGATGCTCTTTCCGCACAAATATCTACGTGGAACTTTTCAACCGCCATCAGGTTGCCGACTGGAGTGCCGGTGGAACCGGGGCTGCCTGGTTCGCCATAGGTCGCGACGAACAGGCCTACGTTACAAGGCTGACCATTTGAGGTGGCCATGCGGACCGGATTGGATCCGCTGCCGGGAGGTCCACCCTGGGAGTGATTTTGAGCTCCGTTGGTGCACTTAGTGACGACGTTGTTCTGAATATACGTGATGAAACCCTGGTCGGCAGCAAGAGCTTGAGGATTCGAGGTGAAGTTGCCGTAAGAGTCTATGCCACACGCAGTCAACAGCGCTGCTAGCTGAGCTTGAGCATTCGGATCACCGGACTGCAGCTGGGAAAGATTTGTGTTGACAAAATTCTTGACGTCCTGGAGGGTCGGCGCGCCACCCGATTGGTCAGCGACGAGACCGCTGGAAGAGCTCGGTCCAAGCACTTCAATGTAGTTGGGGCTCATGAGCTTGTCTTGCCAGATATCGAAGCCACCGCCGAACGACAGACCGCTCAAGCTACCTGTATTGTCAACGACTATGACACCACGTCTGATATCACCAGGGAACAGTGTGTCGAGAGAGCCGACAAGCGACATCGAAATCGCTCTAGTGACAACATTGCTGGACTTTTGCTCGGTGGCTCTACCAGCTGATTTGAACGCATTCGGCGGAACGTAGTTCGGAATCGGACCGCGAGCTTGATCGTTGCTGAAATTTTTCTGCGATACCAGGTGTGGTGGCAAGCCCGGTCGCAGAGGCACACCCCAGAGGGTCTCCGAACCATTGGCTGCCAGTTGAGTGTAGCCGGCGAGATACCGCCTGCCGTTGGGTCCGCTGACGGTGACCGAGTTGAGAGCCGGTCCGCCTGCCAGGATCTGCGCGGGATCCAGGAAGACGTTGGTCGCGGCACCCCGTGCCATAAGCGATATCTGGTGCTCGGTGCCGACGTGAAATACTGGATTGTCGGTGGTATCAAACATTCGGATTGCGTGATTTTGGGCGACGTTGCCGAAATGCGAATCGAAATTTGCCGAACTGGAAAGCTCGGTATTAAGTCGATTGCTTATCGTGTGGAGGAGTGTCATCATCTCCTCTGCATGTCCAGCAGCGCTGGTTGTGCCAAGGGCCTGGGCATTGGACGCGACCAGATAGGTCTGAGCCACGAGCTTGTTAATGGTGAGGAGATTGACTTCCCCGGTTGCCGGATCATCGGAATCGCCGAAATGATTGATCTCATCTGCTCCTGCCAGAACAGTGCCAGGGTGCCGCAGGACCTGCTTGGCGACATTAAGGTTGCCGGCGTCCGTAGCATGTTGCAGTTCCTGACCACCGCCAAGCTGCATGATCATAAGGAGCAAACCTGCTCCCAAAATTACCAAAACAAGCGCAACCGCCACGACAAGGCCAAGGAGCGCACCTCTTCTCGAACGACGTCCAGACATGGTCGAAACCCTCTTTATAGTAACCTTGGCAGAGGTTGATAGGCCCGCGCCGCGGCTAGCGGAATTTTCCTGGGAAAGCAAAATCTTAACAAAGTTTAATTTTAGTTCCGCCACCGGCGGAGGTCAAGTGAAAATCTACGATCCCAAGTAAATCAACTGCCAAATTGTAAGCAATCATGAGCCTCAACGCAATTTACTGAGCAAGTTTGTTAACGTAATTCCCCCCCTCAATATCGCAATTTTCCTCTTCAGTTCTTCATCTTCTCACGCACCCTGAGCAGATTTTTCTCAGTCTGCGCAACTAGCGCAGGCTCCGACTTGCGCCGAATATCCAGCGCCTCCAGGTATTTCGCCTCTGCTTCTTTCCACTGACCTTTCTTCTCGAGAAGTTCGCCAATCAAGCATAGGCTCACCGCGACATGCGGATGATCGGCTCCCAGGCGGAGTTTTCTAATCTCTAGTTGCTCTACCAACCAGGGCTGTGTATCCGCACAGCGATCTAGCGCGCAGGCCGATGCAATAACTAAATTGAGACTCTCCAGAAGCTTTTCGCTTTGTGGTTCGCAACAGCTCCTTTCCAGTCTAAGCGCTTCTCTGGCAGCGATCCCGGCTTGTACAAACTCTTTTTTGCGATAGTGCAGTTTGCCAATCTGTTTGTATATAGGTATAAGCATTTCATTGTCTTTTCCGCCAAACTCGCAAGCTAGTTGATGGGCAGAATTCAGCGCTTCGAGCGCCTTTACGTCCTCATGATTAGCGACATATGCAGATGACAAATCTTGATATGCATTGCTTATGCGTTGGTCTTTAATTCCTGTTGTAGACGCGGTATTGACGCTCTTTTCCAGCAAGGAGACGGCATCGCCAGACCGTCCTTCCTGAAGCGCCATGCGCCCTTTCCGTAGCAAGTCATCGAATGAATCCGATTGCGAACAGGATGCCAAAAGGAGAAAGACCGATAGTAGTGATAAAACTATTCGTGGTGGCAGTAACTCTGGCATGGCTCGAATGTCAAAACTGGTCTGGTGGTGGCATCTGACAACATTGTCGGATAGTTGGGCGAGTATTGCATTACTATCGCGGGCAAGGGGTAAGATATACTCGAATCGAAGGTTAACTATTCTTTCCAAGAACTGTGAGGTAAAAGTTGAACCCGGCAGATGATAACAGGGCCGACTCGGACTCCACTACCACCGCAGAATCCGAAAGCAAATCGGAATCAAGTGGTGGAGATGCTACGCCCGATAATGGCCCGACGGAGGGCCAGGCGCCCGCCGATTTGACGGAGTCCGGATCTAATCAACAAAGCCCGGGCGGCGACCAGGAGGAAACCCTTACGAAGGGCAGGCGCGAAGACCGAAAAAGTTGGATTGAGGGCATCAGACAGACGCTCATTTATATCGGACGCGTTAGTAGCGACAAGACCCTACATTTCCGTTCGTCCGACAAAGTTACGACTCGACTGTTGATCGGTGCATTTTGCATGGCACTTTCCTTCCTGGCGTTGCCATTTTTCGAAATGAACGTGATCGCCTTTTTCTGTTACGTTCTTGCCGACATAATGCTACTCGTCGCCGTGGCTGTGTTCGTAGCAAGCCGATTCGGTATCATCCGGGCTATGCAGCCCCGGCATGCTCTTGTATGTTGGCACCTGATGGTGGGTACAGGTCTGCTCGCACTTGTGATAGGATTCAACTTTATTGCAGTAATAGTTCTCTATATGATGAGGGAACGGCTGCAACTGTTGTTTCCCGGTGGCTGATTAAACACAAATGTCCTCAACTCGGTTAGGGTCGATCCATCTCGATTCGGTCTCAGACAATTACCGTGCCAAATCGGACAAAACAGGCTCCATCAGACTGAGCTGTTTCGTTGTCGCCTGCTTGCTTCTCATCCTCGCTCTTCCCGCTGGTGCTGGCACCACTGACGGCACTACCAGTAAAACTGCCGAAGTCGTCGTCAAGAAAAGCACGGCTCCTTTTGTCAGGCTCGACTTCCAGGTCAAGGCCAGTTGCGTCTCCTGCGTACGTCGTGTCGCTAAAGCGTTGAAAAGCTTGCGCGGTGTCACCAACGCCGATGTCTCGATCTACTACCCACACTGGGCCGTGGTCGTGATTAACACTGCAGAAACTAATGAGTCGAAGATCCTGGCTGCTGTCGCCAAAGAGAAGGCAGAGATTCGTCAGTACGAACAACAAGATTTGCAAACGAAACCGATCCTGGTCGTCCCGAAGACCGATGTCCCACGCCGACTGTGAGCAGGAAAGCGGCTAGCGCAATCGCTTTCCGTTGGATGTCGATCGTCTCGGTCGGCATCCTTATAGCTCTGCCTACCGCGGGCTGCAGCAACATGCGCAATCCGTTCGAAAAGCAACCGATTATCCAGTTTGAACCAGAATACGTAGATCTCGGAAAAGTCGAAGAAGGACAAGAGATAAAAACCGCTTTCACGATAAAAAACGGCGGTCACGAGTTGCTGAAAATACATGAGGCTCATTCGAGCTGTGGATGCACTGTTCCCAAGCTCAAGGTCAACGAAGTTAAGCCCGGGGAGACAACCACACTCGATATCACTGTCGATACCTCCATGAAACAGGGCGCTGTGGTAAAGACTGTTGATGTATCATCCAACGACCCTATTACTCCAGTCGTAGCGCTATCAATCAAACTCGACGTCAACAACCGTCACGAAGGTATGACGGAGTCCGGTAGAATCAAGATTTTCACCGACGAAAAGTGCACCAGCTGCCATGTAGACCGAGGCGTCGGATTGGGTGGAAAGGATTTGTTTGAAGCCGACTGCGCCATGTGTCACGGCGCAACCGCCCGCGGTGCCGTTGGAGGAGCGCTTATCTACGGCAATTACAACGATCCAAAGTACGAAAACCACATTCGCGATGTGATCTCCTACGGCAGTAAAACGCACAAATCCATGCCCGGCTTTCTAGACACAGCGGGTGGTCCCTTGATCAAAGAACAGATCGATTCGCTGCTTGTTTATCTCAAACAGCTATCCGAAGCGGAGAAGGCAAAGACGGGAGTCAAGACGGAGAGACCAACGACGGGAGCGAAAACAGAGGGTCAAACAACAGGAATAAAAATCGAAGGACCAACCGTAGTACAGATCGAGGGCCCAACAACACGAGGAAAGACCGAGGCTGTGACGACCAGAGGAAAGACGGAGGAGACTACCACCAGAGGAAAGATCAAGGGCCCGACTACGAAAGAAGAGAATCAGACGGAAGAGAAAAGTAGTGAGAAGAATAAGGAAGCATTGTGAAATGAACAAAGATCTCAGCGCTTTAGCAACCATCATAGCCAACTGGAACGGTGAGTTCATGCCGCTTACCGAAGTAAAGGTCTCCGTATTGGACCGAGGATTTCTATTTGGCGATGCCGTTTACGAGGTGATCCGACTTTACAATGGCAAACTGTTTCGCCTCGAAGATCACCTCGGACGCCTGTCAGACAGCCTGCAATCTCTGGACATCCGCCATGTCGACATTGACGACGTAAAGAATCGAATCGCAGCAACGGTGAACGAAAATGGTGAGACCGAAGCGCTCGTCTATCTTCAAGTCACCCGCGGCGAGGCTGTGCGGGCACATGCCTATCCCGAGCATTATCGACCAAACATACTGATTTATGTCACACCGTTCCACAACCCATTTGAAGAACAGCACAGAACAGGCGTCTGCGCAGTCACGTACAAGGACATTCGTTGGGGGCGTAACGACATAAAGGCGACCAGCCTTGCAGCCAATTGCATGGCTGCTCAGTACGCGAAGCAAAACGGTGCGATGGAAGTCGTTTTCATCGATCCGGAAGGCTATATGACTGAGGGCAGCCATACATCACTATTTGGTATTAGAAACGGAAAGCTGGTTGTGGCGCCTTCATCCTCGAAGGTCCTGCCTGGAATAACGAAGAGGCAAGTGCTGGATTTGGCAAAGCAGGCGAATATCGAACTTGAAGAGACACGACTCAAGGAGAGCGAGATCTTCGAGCTGGACGAGTTCTTCCTTGCCGGTACACCAGAGGAAGTAATCTCGATCGTCAAAGTCAACGATCGCGAGATCGGCAGCGGTAAACCCGGTCCAATCGTTGGCAAACTCCATGAGGCATTCATCGCCTTTCTGACTGCGCACGTCTAACCTGATGAAGCTGTCAGCGCTGGCATATTTAACGTTTCGCGAAGTATCTCGTGACCAAGTAAGTACCTGTACTTTGGCAAATGATTTATTTTTCCGACCGACATTTTCAAGTGTCGCTTTCATGCATTAACTCGCGTGTTGGCTTGATGGACAGTGCTGCCCATATCATACGTTCCTGCGTCCCTAGTGCAGAAGGGCGGTAGTTTTTCATGGTAATGTTAGCTTTTCTACAGCCAGCAACTAATCAGTGATCAACCCTATGGACGATTTAACTCTATCAAAGAGCACCAAATTTTCTCTCTTTCAGTGGATAAGTCTCTTCCTAGCAGTCGCCATTGCCGCCGGATCCACACTGTGTTTGCAGCTCGTACAAACAAGGATTCTGTCGGCAATCTACTTCAACCACCTCGTCTATCTCACCGTGACAGTAGCACTATTGGGCTTTGGCATATCAGGTGTCTTAGTTTCGATTATTGCTCCAAGAATTCAGAAGTTAGAGCAGTTAGCTTCCTGGGGGCTTTTGGGATTCTCGTTGAGCGTGCCAGTTTGCCTTGGAGTGGCAAGCTATTTGCCAGTTCTAATCGACTCGCCAATGATTCTGATTAAGCTGATTTTGAGTTATCTGCTCTTATCTGTGCCTTTTGTATTTTCAGGTATTACCTTAGCTTCTATTTTTATGATTGCAGGACACCTGATGCACCGTCTTTACTTCTTTGACCTGCTAGCCAGTGCCCTTGGGACAATTGTATTTGTGCTTTTTCTGACACCACTCAAAGCGGACGGGCTTCTTTGGGTCTGTTCGTTTGCCTCGATGATTGGTTTTCTTGTTATCACCCTAGCTCTTAAATTGGACAAGCGCTGTTTATTCTTGTCTTTGCCGCTGCTGCTGCTGTTTTTTATAGCCGGTGATCATCTAATAGGTAATGTTCCCGAAGCTCCTAAGATGGGCTGCAAAGGGCAAGACGTTAAGGTTTTGCAAACGCGCTGGACGACAACAG
>CAZISK010000448.1:0-6803 GCA_964541355.1 uncultured Candidatus Obscuribacterales bacterium | reverse complement strand
AGGCGCGGTTGATCCAAAACTGATAGCGGCTCCGATTACACCAGCCGACATGAAGCATGTCGCACCTCCACTCGGACAGATACTTGTCGAGGCCGCCATTATTCGTGGACCGATCATTCGCCAGGCTTTGAAGTTGCAAGAGGACGTAAGGGCAGGGACCCTGACAAAGGATGACGCGATTGATGCTCTCTGTCTGGAAGTTTTCGGTGTTGGGAGAAAGTCACAGGACACGACCGGTGAGACATCCGAGTCTACCAACGCGCTGCAGCTTCTCAAGAAAGCTCAGCTGGTCAGCGATTTCGATCACGAGACTGCCAGCAAAGTCAGAGACAAGCACGGCGGTCAGATCGTCAATATTTTGGTTAAGGCAGGAAAGCTCGACCGCCACACCGCAGATGGTGCCTTGAAGTGCAATGCGCTGATCGGCAAGAAAAAGCTGGAGGAAGGTAAAGCGATTATTGCTCTCCACTATTGCCAGCGCAGCCGCATCGATCTCGAAGCTGCCTTAAAAGAGTTGGGTTGGGAGAGCTAGGTTGACTGACATCTTATTCCTTGGTGTCGGCAATGTGGCGAATGCCGTTAATCATTCTGTCGACGCGTATGAAAAAAGATTTGGAACGACGAGAAGTGTCGGCAAGCTGGACACCTTACGTTCGAGCGGCATAGAGCCTGTTCTCATCGAACCCGAATCTGCTTTACTTGCTTATCGCTATTTCACTGATTCTGGTTCTTCGGACTCTTTGACTGGGAATTCCGAAAGTTCAATTAAACATGACACTATTCGAAAGCTTTCATTCGACGCCAATGTATTGGTGTCGTTTCCACCGGATGGCTGGTCGGATGAATGGCTTTCCCTACAAATCATTGATGCGCGCAAAATAATCTATATTTCCAGTACCTCCGTATATGGTGGCACATCCGGGGTGATCACAGAAGGATCCCCGGTAGAGGCATCCGATCCAATAATCGCCAAGCGGCTAGAGGCAGAGCAAATCTGGCTCTCCAGAGGCGCCATAATCTTGAGGGCCCCTTCTCTTTATGGTCCCGACTACGGCTTGCACGTCAGTCTCTCAACCGGCAGGTATAAACTTCCAGGGGATGGATGTCGTTACTCATCTCGCATTCACCTGGAAGATCTTTCGATGATCATCGAGTCTGCCTTTGCTGTCGCCAAACCAGGAAGTCTCTATCTTGTGGGAGACAAGAATCCGGCCACACATATAGAAGTTGTTGAATGGTTGTGCAAGCAACTGAGGATTCCGATGCCGGAATCCTCGCCGGTCGAGGAAGTCCATTACACATTGCGCGCCAACCGTCAGATTAATTCCGAAAAACTTTTGAGCGAATTGGGAATCAAGTTGCGATTCCCGACTTACAAGGATGGATTTTTGCAATGCATCAGAGCAAGTCGTTGCTGCGAATCTAAGTGAAATACCGACTCTCTCGTTGAAAAACGTACGTCAACTTGCGGAATGTCCGTGAACTTTCAATAGGCTCGGACGTAGATGCTGACCCTGGGGTCGAAAGATAAACCGATATCGGTTTAGTTTCCTGGCAAAACATCTGTCCTGGTCTTGGAACGGCTGTGGACGATCAGTTTTCTTAGTGCCGAAGCTCACACTGCTGACAAAGATAAACCGATATCGGTTTAGTTTCGTGGCAAAACGTTTTTCGTGGTCTTGGAACGGCTGTGGACGATCAGTTTTCTTAGTGCCGAAGCTCACCCCGCTGTCAAACATAAACCGATATCGGTTTAGTTTTTTAGTTCGAGGTTAGGCTGCTTGTCCGAAGACTGCGGGGACCTCGAGCGTATTGCTTTCGTCTGCGTCGACTTCATGTTTGAGTAGGATTCGCAGGACGCATTGCTCTTTCAGTCTGTCCAGTAAGACTCCAGATGTGGGAGAAATGATCTCTCCATCAAGTACGGTGACTGTTCCGTCCCATGCGGTACTGATTGGAACTACGGAGGAAGACAAATTTTCTGTATCGATGGCGATTGCGCAGTAGCCATGATAAGCGTGCAGAAGTATTTGATTTTCGCCTGACTGGGTGAGCAATACTCCAGCGCCGGAGTTCATAAACAGTTCTGAAGTGGTTTGTGCAAAACCTTCAGCTTTCTCGGGATCCGCCACGAACACAGCCGAAACTACCTGTATCAGCATGTCGATGTCGACGCGGACTAGCGCATTAGTCAAAAACGAGAAACACTTCCTTTCCATCTCATCTGCAAATACAACTGTTTTCTCCATGATGATGCGATGAGCCAGGGCTGCCTTGAGGCGGGGATCGGTGTCAGGATCGTTATATATTGTTGTGCTCGTATTTTCATCGAACCTGACGCGAAATACGTTCTGACTCGATGCGCTGCTGTAAAGTGTCGCGGCAGACGGATAGTAAGATTTTGGTGTGGAGAGAAGATCTGCGCAGTATGGCTGTTGACTGTCAATGCCTTGGGCTTGCAGATTCAATGCTGCTTTCATTTTAGAAACATCATACGTACTCAACATTTTGGCAGTCCTCTCATTCGGTTAGTATACTTTCAGGGTTATCCAGCAGGCGTCATTACGATCAACTTGTAGCGGCGTCTTTCGCGATGACATCTGCCGGATTCGCCTGAATTGGAGCCTTCCGGCTCAAATGCTCTTACTTCGAATCACCTGGTTTAGACGGCGGTTTTGCAGGAGATGGCGGGTTGAACAACTTGTCCAGGCTGCTGGGACCGCTTCCGTCACCGCCGCCGCCACCACCACCACCACCACCGGCGCCCTTGCGTCCGTTTAGTGGACTAATGTCGTCGAAGTGTCTGAGACGATTGAAGCGAGGGGTGATGAGGTTTCGAGTAGCTTCATCGCCAACGTTTTTCATCACATCGGCTACAGTGCGATTGATGATTTCACCCGGCTTCAACACGACGCTGCCATCCGCTTGTCTTTCGACGACTCGCAGTTCTGTCGCACCTGTCTCTGGATTAATCGAAACGGCCGTGTTTGCACCTTTTTCGTACAGGAGGACATTGCCTTTACTGTCGGTGCCTAGCTCCACCCCAGTCCCGCCCTTGTCCAGCTGGGAATTGATCGATTTGACGAAATCGGCGATGCGGTCTGGCTTGCCGGCAAGAGGTTTAAGCGCCTTGGCAAGATTCTCTGCGTTACCGTCGATGATCGCAGCCTGCATATCTTTGAGTATTTGCTTGTCTTCGGCGCGGATAGCGGGATCGATGCTTTTTGCAAGAGCATCCTTGGCTACTTTTCTGTCTGCGTCAGTGATGTTTTTGAAGAAGCTCTCGAGCGACCTGCCGCCCTTTTCCATCATGTTATGCAGATCGTTGATCATGCCGGTCTTATCGCTCGCCGTATCCTTCGGCTTCGATGGTTTGTGGTCGCCGAGTAGATCACTGAGTATGCCGCCGGAACCTGGTTTATGTTTCTGACCGGGTGTCTCGGCCGGTACAGGCGCCGAGTCAGACGGTGGAGAACCACTGTTGCTCGGCTTCTTGCCGTCGGACGGAGTCGGACTTGTCTCTCCGTTCTTCAGATTTTTGATGATGTCGGCTGCGGCTGCACCTATTGCACCTCCGGCAAACTCGTTCGACAGTGCCACTCGTGCTGCTGAACCTGCTGCAGCTCCGAACACCGCGGCCAAATCATTTGCTTCTGGATTAGTCTGGGACATGGGGCATTCCTCCTGAGGAAACCAAATTTAGGGACCTGTGTAGAATCAGGTGGCTCCCCAGCCCCTTACACAATGTGCTCGCTAAGCTCCAGAGTCTATACCTGCCATCGGAAGTTTTGGACAGGGAAATTATGATTTAACTAGATTTCCGGAGATATGCACAGTTAGCGGCTTTTGGGGCTGTGCATAAACACCAATAATATCTAAAGAATTTTCAAATCGCGGCTGTTCTAAATGTGGCATTATAGGTGGTGCGCTCGTCGAGACGGCGCAGCTCGCAGTCATCGGCGTGCGGAACGTGATTAAACCAACTGAATTATATGGATCTGGGAAGTTTGAACTTTCTGGTATGAAACGGGAATTCGAAAACCGCGTTTCCGATAGGTATCTTGATGGTGATCTCAGCGTCTCTAGGATACAGGTAGAACTGCTCACCGGTGCGAGACTCGAATGGTTCGAGCCAAACAGGGGTGAGACCTACTAGCTTTGCCTTGCTCGGTCTGACGAGACCGGGCAGATCTACTGCCGTGCTCTCTGCTACCACCAGCCCTTCGCGCGAAGGAAGAACGCCGACCCGTTCTGGTACTATATGTGATATCGCCTTCCACTCACCATATACACCAAACACATTCGGACCCATGAACAGATCATGGCCGTTAGGCGGCACTAGTCCGCGTACTGTTCGTGTCTTTTGTATGTTGGCGAGCCAGGGACGCGTATGTGTCAGGTCCCACATGTTGCGCTCTTTTTGAATCCTATCTATACGATTCGGATCAACCGTCGGAATCTCTTTGTTTTGTGTTTGTATTGTTCCGTGACCTGCTCGTTCCAGAACAATCCGACCAAGCTCGAACTCTTCTTGATGATCGCCAACGTTCGTGACGGTGACAAGAATTGCCAGAAGCTCCCATAGGTCTATAATCGTACAGGCCACTCGGATTCCATGCGCGGACATGTAGCGGAAGGGGAAATCGTTGTCGATAATCTCTTGCGCTCTGGTCGAGCCGGGCTCCCACTCAAAGCGCACTTCGCCGACTACTGATGGTGGCTGTGTCGGACTGACCGCTTTTTCCCTGATCTGGTATGAGGACTCATACAGGTCATGGGCTGTGTGCCTATCTCCCAGAGTGTGAAAAAAGAGTGATTGCTCTCTGAGCAGCTCTGATAGGTCCAGCCGGCGCGTTCCTGGATGGCGTTCCAGGATCTTTCTGGACATTACGCATAGAGGTTTCGCATCATCACTCCAACCATGTTTCGCCATAATCAGAGCCATGGTGTGCAAGCACAATCCGAAAAGCTGTGTATCGGTTTTTTCCGTGTCTTTGAGAATCCGAATTGCCGCTTCGGCGTGTTCCTTCGCCAGTTTTTCTTTGTCGGCTTTGACCTCGGTGTATGCCAATCCGTACAAACACTTCGCCGCTTCTTCTGAATTGGCACCAAAGTTGAGCTGTGCCTTAGTCAGGGTCGATTCGTACAAGCTGTGCGCTTCCGAGTAGCGGTGCTGCTTTAAGTAGAGTTCGGCCAGTGCCATTCTGCTATGTGTAAGATTTTTTGTGGATGTACCCGCGCCCTTCGCTTCTTTGATCGATTTGAGCAGCATCTGTTCTGCATGATCAAACCGTCTATCTTCAAGAGCGTTCTCGCCGTTGCGGAAATACTTCTCCCATGGTGACGAATTCCATACGAAATCGTTAGCTTCAACCTTCCCTTCCTGCGGACGTTTAGGCGCGTCATCTTTCAACGGAGGGGCCGCAATGCTCAAAGCCTGTTGTGACAGGGACGGTCCAGCGGTTGTAACCGCAAGGGTCGCGGAGCAGATCAGGGCAGCAAAGTATTTTTTTTGCATCATGGTTACTTGAGGCTATAAATTAAAGGATACAGGATTCTCAGAGCTTTACGAATATATGTATCTAACTTGAGCCAGTAGTTAATATTCGCCGCTCCAAATCTTGTTGCCTAGCAATTGTCTATAATTAGCCGCAGAACACCTGTGGTGCCTCTTTTCATCACAAATTCGTCAGGAAATTTTCGTCAAAATGGGGGCGAGGTATGCTGAAAGAGATCGAGTCTATAGCTATCAGGTCTACGATGCTATCTCTGCTGTTCATATTTCTCTCGATTCTCGTTCCAGAGATTGCCCAAGCGCAAGTTATTCGGGACGTTAAGTCGAATTTGACGCTCCATCGCTCCGGAGATGTCGATGTCGTCGAGGACTACGACATAGCGTTTCCTTCAAAGAGTCGCCGCACACAGTTTTACAGAATTCTCCCTGTTTGGTACGAAACCGCAAAAGGCTCTCACGTAGTCGACATGCAGGTAAGAAAGGTTGTGCTCGATGATAAACAGGACCTGCCCTTTCAGAGTTGGATCTCCAATCGCTATTTTTATATTCGAATAGGGGATCAAGAGACCGTACCGTTTACCAACGACCACCGTATAAAAATCGAGTATCAGGTAAGCAATGCCGTCAACTTCTCCGGTGGCAGACCGCAGCTCTTGATCAATATTACTGGTGAGCAAATCCCATTTCCTATCAACAAGAGCACCGTCGTCATCAATGTTCCAGAAGGTACGCAGATGAGCGGCGTCAAGGCCAGCGGCTTTGTCGGTAATGGAGCGAAGCGCACGCCTGTAAGCGTAACCACCAGCGGTAGCACTGTAATAATGTCCGGCTCCAATCTGAAGCCTGCGCAGTCGATGACCATCGAGGTCGACATGCCGATTGATTCCGTGGTGCCGCATTCGGTGCTTTACAATATCGTGTGGCTGTTGCAGCGCTACTATCAGGTCTTTGTTTTACCGGTCGGAACCACGATAGCGTTGTTTGCCTGGTGGTGGTTGTTTGGACGCGATCCCGGAGCAGTCAAAGGTGAAGAAGGGACAAGCTGGTACCCTCCGGAGTACATATCGGCTGCTGAAGCAGGAACCTTAATTGATGAAAGCTGCGATTTGACAGATGTGGTGTCCACCGTTATCGATCTGGCAGTCAGAGGTTACGTAAGTATTCGTGTGCTTCCTTATAACGGCTTTCTCTACTTATCCAACCGGGACTACGAGTTTACTCTTTTGAAGTCATCCAGGTCTCCGGAACTCAGACCGCACGAGCAGCTTTTTCTGACTGCATTGTTCGG
>CAZISK010000447.1:0-6811 GCA_964541355.1 uncultured Candidatus Obscuribacterales bacterium | reverse complement strand
GTTGCCGCATCACCACTTTCTCGCCATGTTTAGTCGGTATGGTGGAGACCCGGAAATCGACATCTTTTCCGGAAAAGCGCACCCGGATTCGCCCGTCTTGAGGAAGCCTGCGCTCGGCAATATCGAGATCGCTCATAATCTTGTATCGCGAAACAAGCGCCGCCTGAATAGCCTTTGGCAGACTGCGATCGACGAACAGTACACCATCAAGGCGATAACGCACGGTAACCGACTTGTCCTGCGGTTCTATGTGAACGTCCGAGCATTGCCTCTTGATCGCCTTTGCCAATACCTGATTGGCTAACTGCACGATAGGCGCATCCTGAGCCTGTCTTGCCAGGTCAAGATCGTTGACTTCATCGTGCACATCTTCCATGATGGCGATGTCGGACAGATCTACTTCCGACTCGATGAAGGTCTCGTCCTGATACTCGACCATCTCTTCGGTCAGCTCCTCCTGGCGCTTGGCGTAGACAGTCTCCATAAAATGCTGGAAATCGTCTTCCGTACAAACGACCGGCTGCACCGTAATACCCTTGAGCCTGTACTTGATGTCATCCAGGGCAAGCAAGTTGTTCGGGTTGACCATCGCTATAGTGAGCTTGGTGTCTTCCTTGGAAATCGGCACGACCTGGTGCTGACGCATGACCGTTTCAGGTAGAAGCTCAAGGCAGTTGCTGTTGGGACTAACTTTGGTGAGCGAAACATAGTTGACGCCGAACTGCAGCTCCAGAGCATTCTTCAAGTGCTTCTCGTTAGCAAGACCGAGGCGCGAGAGAATCAGGGAAATTGGCTCTCCCGTCTTCAACCTTTCTTGCTGTACTAGCTTGAGCTCATCATGGGTAATCAACCCATGATCCACCAGCAATTCCCCTATCTCTTTCTTGATGAGTGCCATAAATGATTCCCTTGGTTGCCGTCGCCGGTCTGTCTGAAGCCGTCCTCAATGACCGATATGAGTGAGAGTTCGCCTCAACAGAGCTTGCGCCTCAAGTGATCTATGCCCGTTTCCTTATGCTTAATACACTCGTATTACAATGGCCAG
This sequence comes from uncultured Candidatus Obscuribacterales bacterium, assembly GCA_964541355.1. GTDB lineage: Bacteria > Cyanobacteriota > Vampirovibrionia > Obscuribacterales > Obscuribacteraceae > JADYXR01. Next base: position 5,766 of record CAZISK010000447.1, on the reverse strand, counting down.
AATCTTAGATCATCTTTCATGGTAAATCTAATCCGCCGCCCAAAGACAGTTAATCAGGACAACCAGATGACAACGCGACTCATAAAAACATCCATGGCTCATCGTGGCTATGCGCTTGTCAAAATGTCTTATCCACTCTGGGGCTTGTTATTTCTCAATCTCTGGTTTTCGAATGGCTGGTTCGAGACCGATATGACCTGGTTCGGCTTACCTTCGATCGTTGCAGTGCTTTTAACGTCTCATATTTTTCTATTGTTTTTGGAAACTGATAGAGCGGCTTGGATCTGGCGTTTTTTTCTGAAGGGAAAACCGCCTGTTTTGTATGAAAACTGGTTGACTGTAGTACAAGTCGAGCCGGATTCCCTTCCCGTGCGGCAAGGCGAAGGTCCGCCAGGGGCAGCTTCGCAAGCCGAAGAGAGCGATACTGTCTACCGATCAATGCAATCTGCAGTCTATCTGGGTTTAAAACAGATCGATCTGTCCTGTGTGGATGAATTGCATCTGACGATCTGGGGCAATCTTGTTTTTAAATCCCGCCGCATATGCGGCTCTCTAGAGAAGAACGGCGTGGTCGTCAACATTGCCGATGACATTTTCAAAGTACCGCTTGGTGTCATAAGTACCGATCAACAGCGAGATTTTGTCGAGTTGGTCAAGTCCGTGCGTCCGAATTTGGTAATGGGCGAGCGGCTGACCAAGAGGCTCTCAGCCAAGATGGTCAAGGGAGAGGACTTGGTTCAGTCGATCGGTGCCCTGTTCCTCGCTTTTGTATTACTCGATCTGGGGCACTCGATGTTTTCTTATCTCGAGATGTTGAAGCAATATCATCTCGCGCAGGTAGAGGCGCGGCAGGTAATGCCCTCCCCAGATGAGCAAAAAACGGCTCGGCAACGTGCTGAACAACATCTTGCTAAAGCGGAAGCGATGCGCGAAAGCAACCCGGGAATCTCCCTGGTAAAACGCACGGTTCTCGACAAAGGTTTAGCGACTGCTGATGTCTTTAGCGCCAGGGCCGAGGCACTCTGGTATCTGGACCAGAAGGAAGAGGCGATAAAATCGCTCAAGACAGCACTGAAATATTTGCCTAAGAGTATGCATCTTCACATGGAGCTGGTGCGCTTTCTTGCCTTGAGCGGCGAAGAGAAAGAAGCAAGAAGCGTACTTTCGGCATTCATCGCAACGCACGAGGATGCACTTCTGCCTCGATTGTATATGCTTTCGATTTTGCGCGCCGGTGGAGACGAAGCCAATGTCGACCACTTCTACGAAATGTATTCAGAAAAAATGGACCTCGATGTCTTTGGCGAAGAGCCCTGGTGGCCGCCCGGCGGCAACAGATTCGTCGACGACAATTGGTATAGGGACGATTTGCATTTTGTTTTCGACAGGATTCTGAAAAAGAAGTGACGGATAATTAGTGGTTACATGCTCAAATAGCCGTGGCATAGTTGAACTAAGTAAGAGTAAGCTAAACACTTTTTTGAGATCGATACAGTAGTAAGGAGAGGGGCTCCTTATCCAAATGGAATCGCTAGACACAGACAGCGCGCAAAGTTCTTCGGCGGACACCATAACGTCCACCACAACGACAACTACCGCGAAGAAGAAATCTAAGAAGAAAAATCAGGGCTCAGACCTGGCCCTGTTTCTTGCCTTTCCCTTCATCATACTCGCCATCATTGTTTCAGTCTCATCCATTGTCGCTTTCATTCAGGTTGAGCCTATCGGTTTTATATCGGAGTCTTGTGCCAGCCTCAGAGCGCAATATGTCCTCGTTCTCGTGCTCTGCATCGTGCCGGCTATGTTCGCGCCATCAGTGCGATTGCCGACGGTTATAGGTTGTTCGCTTTTTGCTTTGATCAATCTGTGCCTGGTGGGATCGTGTCTACTTCCGGCGAAGGAGTTAACTAAGGAGGCCAAGGATCTTCGTTATCTTAGATTCCGGTTGATGCAAATCGCTATTCCGGAGAAGGATGCCAAGCTCGATTCGCTTAAGAAAGAAATTCTTCGCACAAATCCCGACATTATCTGTTTGACAGGATCACCGCTTCAGCAGCTCTGGGATGTTACTGCAATAATGCCGGCGCAGTATATTCACCGCGCGCAGTTGCCCTGGGATGGCAATTGCTATGCCATATTTAGCCGTGTGCCACTCAAGGACATGAAGATCAAGAAGGTTGGACCGGAGAAGCTGCCGGTTATGGTGGCGGGCGTCCAATTCGACTACGGCTGGTATCGTCTAATTCTGATCAACGCGCCTCAGGCTAAGGACAACGACACTCTGGAAAGCCGCAACGACTACTTGAAAGCGGTGGCGGAGCTGGCGAAGAAAACTCCCGGCCGCGAGATCGTTCTGGGTGCCTTTAACACGACACCGTATTCGGTAGCATTCTCTGATTTTCAAAAAAACTCTGAGTTGGTTGATACCCGAATAGGTAATGGCATGCAGCCGAATGCGCATCTATTTAATTTTGATGTTTTCTTCTTGCGTATGCCTATTGACCATGTCTTCGTTGACCCGAGAGTGGTGACGTTGGGTCGTTATGTATGCGCATCGGTTGACGATCTCGGCCATAAACCGCTGATATTAGATTTGTGTCCTGCCGATCAAAACAAAGATCCCGATTACAAAGGAGAGGACGATCCTCCCGAGGCGCCGGCGCCGGTGCCGGTGCCTCCAGCTGCTCAGAAGGCACCACCCCAACCAGCAAAGAAAGCGCCAACGGCCAAGCCCAAGAAGCGCGGCAAATAGATCTCGTATGAGTCACGACGATCTTGTCAGGAGAGAGGAAAGCGCGGATGCCCTCGACCTTGCGTTAGTCGAAGCTGAAAAAAAGAAGACAATCGACGCAATCAAGAAGCTCAAATTGCGAGTCACCCCGCCGACACTAGCTGTTGAATCCGGTTTGTCGATAGACAAGGCCCAGTTCTGGCTCAATAGAGTAGCAGGAGAGACGCGCGGTCGGCTTGAGGTAGCGGCGGACGGCAGCATCTTTTACTCCTTCCAACCCAACTTTACCGATGTCTATGTCCAGCGTGGTGTCAACAAAACGCTGCTTACTATAGCCGGCGCCGCTTTCGATATACTCTACTGGATCGTCCGGGTATCGTTCGGCATCGTCCTTGTTTTATCGATACTTGTTATTATCGTAATCTTTATCGCGTTGATCATTTTGGCGTGCGCTGCTATGTGCAATGACAGCGGTGGCGGTGGAGATCTCAATTTCTGCGATTGCAACTGCGGAGATGGATTCTTCGATGTCAACTTTCTGTGTGATGGTTTTCGCTGGGATTACAGCCCCTCGCATACGTATTACTCGAACAGCGTTCCAAGCGTTCGGCGAAGACAGTATACGAACTTCGTGAAAGAACATCCGAAGGGCAACTTCTTTCTGGAATGCTTCTCATTCCTGTTCGGCGATGGAGCACCGAATTCCAACCTCCTGGAGGTGCGCTGGAGAGAGATTGCCAGGATAATTCGCCAGAATGGTGGCGTGGTGTCCACGGAGCAGCTGGCTCCTTATCTGGATGGTGATCGCTCGGACTCCGGTATGATTTTGACCGCTCTGGCTCAATACAACGGACGTCCAGTAGTTACCCCGAGCGGATTTATAGTCTATGTTTTCCCGGATCTGATGGATGGTGAAATCGGTAAACCAACGATACCGCCGGCGGCGCCATATTTGAAGGAGGATCACTGGAGGTTCTCCGCGTTTGATTTATGGACTCAGACAAAAGTGTTTCTTCTTGCGATGTTCAATTTTGGAGGCAGTTGGTGGCTCTTCAAGCATCTTGCTCTGGTGAACATGCTTGGTCCGTTGACGATCTTGGTAGACTTTTTGCTGACTTATGCTATCGTCTTTCTCGCTATTCCGGCAATACGGTTAGTGGTCATTTCCGTGCTCAATGGGCGTATCGATCATCGCAACAATCTTAGAGCCAAAGCATACGACTTGATTAAAGATCCGGCTGGCGAAGTTCTTCGTGAGATTGAGGAGGCGCGTCAGATCAGAGAACAAGAGATTTTGACACTCCATCAAGACAAATCTATTGTCTTCGACAGCGATAAGGACAGTTTAGAACAACAGTTTGATTCTTAAGACATTTGCTTGATGGGCACTCGGAACCGGTTACGATGTCGAAGCAACGCTGCGCGTCAAATTGGACGCTTTGTGGATCTAATAATTCTATTGCAGATTCTTCTTAGACGTTGCACTAGATGCGGTGCGCTAACTCGAGCTAGGTGGCATAGATGAAGAATGCGGTAAAGAAAGAAAACAGGTTCTGGAAGTCGATAACGGAGCCAATCATCGATCCGCGCATCTGTCGATAGGCGCAATGCCAGGACAAGCCGGTCCCAGTTTGAATCTTTGACAGACAGGTAGAAAAGCCATCTCTCAAGAAGTTTCCGCTCACCTGTACCAGGTCGTTCGAATAGACTGTCAAGCAATTCTCGAGCGGTTCCCAACAAGTCGGCGCGGCTTTTGAGTGCATCCATCACTACCACCGGCAGAGTGACATCGGGAAGGTGGGAAGCGAGTGCACAGCCTAATAGTACAATGCTATAGGCCTTCGTTTCCCTTGCTAGCGTAAGCGTTTTGTCCCAATCAAGGTTTGAATTCTCAATGATCTGAGCGACATCAACAATCCACTTTAGTCTGCACCAATCGCTTTTAACCCCATGAGTACAAACCAGTATCAAGAGGATTTCTGGTGGCAGCGTCAGCAACTCCACATCCAATAGACAATGTTTTTTTGCATGGGAAAACAGAAAACTCGTAGGTAACTTGATAAGTCCATTTTCGAATACTAACCAGTGGAGATCGAAGGTAGACTGTCCATGAAATGGAAGCTGCGTAAGGAAGCGAAGGCTGTATGGCGTCTGCAGAAACTCTGCCTGTCGCCATAGCTCCATTTTGTCGTGTCCGTACTTGTAATTGTTTCGAAGCAGAATTTTCTCGGCTTCCAACGCATCCTCTGGATGGACGAGAATGTCAATGTCATTGCATTCCCGCAGATTGACATCGCCATAGAAGAGCTCCCCGAGGACCAACCCTTTGAAGTATATAGCGTGGATTCCGGATGATTCGAATTGGGATTGCAACTTCACCAATTCCGACATCATTGAGACACGGTTGTGGAGCGTTTGAATGTAAATTTGGCCAAGATCCTTGAATGCGGCGGTCGGCAATTTGCTTTTGTCGATAGATCTGAGATTCAGGTATAAGGTCGAAATAAGAGCGTGTTTTTCTACGAGCCTGGTTAGCCGTTGCCAGTCTAATCCTTGAGCGAGGAGATTTTCGACTGCCAACCTGCTTTTGGCAGATATGTTCGGTCGAGCGCAATGAATTAGAACAGCTAACTCAGGATCAAGGCGGTGCACTAGTTAGATCTTCCGTTCAATCGGGTTGACAGTCTCTTCCGGTCGTAACTATGTTCCCCTTTTTCGCTGTCGTGGCTTGCGCTGTCGGATATATTTTTCAAGTGTGCTTTCGTGAATTGATTGTTGTTTGATTTTCTAGCTGAGGTTGACTCGACGAATCTCTACATCACAACTTGACGCTGCCAAGAAAGAAGCGCAACCTAGAGTCTACTTGCTCGATCCCTGAGGCATACACCATAGAAGACTTGGCATAAATCCACTCCAGCACGGTCACTTGATAGATTTCTTGTAAGGCGCCGTTCAGCCAAGGGTTTTGCTCGTGACATCCAGATGAATACTGTTGCAAAAAGGACCGGAAGTACGGAATTGCATTAAGACACGAG
>CAZISK010000446.1:0-6817 GCA_964541355.1 uncultured Candidatus Obscuribacterales bacterium | reverse complement strand
CAGATAGATACCGGCGGCAACCATGGTGGCAGCGTGGATCAAGGCTGAGATAGGTGTAGGACCTTCCATTGCGTCAGGAAGCCAGACATGGAGTGGAAACTGCGCGGATTTTGCAATAGGTCCACCGAATATAAGGATTGCCATCAGAGGCATCGAGGCCACGGTCAACGCCAATTCAGGTCTGAGAGAACCGGCTTGCAGAGCCCGTTGTAAGGCGGTCGTCAGATCGATACCCCCAGAGGGGTCGCTGACAAATGCCATCAGAGTGCCACCGGACCAGAAATCCTTCGTGGCGAAGAGCAGCATTAGAATGCCGACCAGGAAAGCGAAATCGCCCACTCTATTGACGACAAATGCTTTCATGCAGGCTTCCGCCGCCGATGTTTTGTACCACCAGAAACCAATCAGGAAGTAGCTGCAAACCCCTACCAATTCCCAGAATCCATACATCTGGAACATATTGGTCGAGACGACCAGACCGAGCATCGAACCGGTGAACAAGGATAGATATGCATAAAACCGGGCATAGCCAGGGTCATCGCGCATATAGCCATGGGTGTAGACCTGCACGAATAAGCTGATAGTGGTGACGACAATCAACATCATACAAGCGACGTTGTCGACCAGATATCCGACGGAGAGCTTAAAATCGGTGCAAGCAAACCAATCCCAGTTATGCTGGAAAGTGAATCCAGGATTTGCGCTCAACGCCTGGAAAATTACGAAAGAATGAGCAAAGCCCCAGGCGACTGCCGCAATCGATGCGAACATCGCAAGCGTTTTGAAAATTCGTTTTTCGCCCAGCTTCAACCCGCCAAACAGGAAGCAGGTAATGATGCCGAACCCAACGAAGAACGGCAGCGCCACGATTAACCAGGCGCTTTCAACGAACGCTCTATGAAGGTCACTCACGTAAATCGTCTCCAGTGTACTAATGAGGCGGTCTTTTCAACGCCGGAGGCGGCGTTCAAAACCCGCTGCTAATGATACAGTGCATAGCGAAAGACCAGAGGCCTATATAAAAGAGCGTTTAAGAGCGTCAGTTGTAAACAGCTTCGATATTTTGTTTTATCAACTCATGGCATCCAGCCAGAAACGGCTCAATTAGCCATTGTGCGCAGAAGATCAAGACAAGTAGCAGACTGAATATAGAACTCGTGAAAAGATTTTTCTTTTCAATAATTCTTCAAAGTGCCGCCTGAATGGTCAAAATCGCTGGATAGAAAAACATGGTCGTGTCTATACTGTTGAGCACAATCGATTTCGACATGCTTGAGGTTGCACGTGGACAACGCACTGCTTTTATTCCTGCTCTTCCTTCCATTGGGAGCGGCGATTATCATCGCGCTCATTCCGACCAAAGACGATCGTGACGCTCAGGGTCTCGCTCGCTTCTTCTCCTGGATTATGGTCGCACTCTCGTTGCTCCTCGTTCACGACTTCTCATCAACTTCCGGACAATTGCAGTTCGTGACTGTAAAGAACTGGATTAGCCATCCATGTCACGTCAACTTCCACATCGGCGTCGACGGATTGAGCATGTCGCTCGTTCTTCTGACAACGATAATTACCTTGATGGCGGTATACGCCAGCTACTCGATCAAGAGTAGAGTCAAGATGTACTACGCCAATGTCATGCTTTTGACCTTTTCACTGCTTGGCGTTTTCATGTCGCAAGACCTCCTGCAGTTCTTTGTGATGTACGAGTTTGAACTCGTGCCGATGTACTTCCTAATTGCTATCTGGGGCGGTCCCAGACGCGGCTACGCGGCAATGAAGTTCTTGCTATACACCTTCTTTGGTGGCGTGCTGATGCTCGGTGCCGTCCTTTATACATGGACGCAGCTATATGCCATGGACCCCGCTCTGGCGACCTTCAACATGACAACGCTGGCAGCATCATCGAATGCTTTGCCCCTTGGAGCGCAAGTGATAGCATGCCTCGGTTTCTTCCTAGCATTCATTATCAAACTGCCTTCCGTTCCATTCCACACATGGTTGCCTGATGCCCACGTCGAAGCACCAACGCCGATCTCCATGATCCTCGCCGGATTGCTGCTCAAGATGGGTGGATACGGTCTGATCAGGATTTGCATGGGCTTCTTCCCCGCCTTCTTCACCGAATACGCGCCCTGGGTCATTGCCCTTGGTGCCATCAATATTATTTGGGGTGCGATCGCTTGCCTGGTTCAAAAGGATATGAAACGCATCATCGCCTTCTCAAGTGTCTCGCACATGGGCTTCATCCTGCTCGGTATAGGCTCCCTGTCAAACGCCGCCGTCAACGGTGCTATCTTCCAGATGTTGAGCCACGGCTTCATCTCTGCCCTCCTGTTCTTCCTGGTCGGAGCCGTCTATGAGCGTTGTCACACACGACAACTGCCAGAAATTGGCGGAGGTCTAGCCTATGAGATGCCAATCCTTTTCTATTTCTGGATGTTCGCCACAATGTCCAACCTTGGTCTGCCTGCCCTATCCGGATTTGTCGGAGAGGTGGCGGTGTTCTATGGTGCGTTTACATCACCGCTGGCGCATTCACAGGTGCACGGCGCCTGGACGCATGGCTGGATAATCGCCTCTGCACTAGCAGTGGTGCTCACCGCCGGCTATATGCTCTGGCTCCTCAAGAGGCTGTTCTACGGTCCGCTACAGGAAAAGTGGAAACATCACCTCTATGATGCAACCCTGACTGAAAAATTTGTTGGAGCTTCTCTTGCAGCTCTGGTATTAATCTTCGGTATATACCCGTACTGGTTGAACGGATTGTACCAGGCAATCGGCGACCGCATCACCAACCAGGTCGTCACCCGCGGTCAGATAAGCCAGGCACCACAAGCCAATCCGAACCTATAGACGTTCAACTGCGAGACACGCTCTCTCACGTTGCCTCATCGTTCGAGGTGAACTTATCGAAAGGGATTCGTTCGAAAACGGCGCACCACTGGGACCGCCGGCATCGAGCATGATCGAAATCGTTCTAGTACGAGATACGGTCTCTCAACACAGACTTGCCTCAACGTACGCTTCAATCAAGGAGATACGTGCGGGGCTCGCTCACGTACCCGACCGGCTCACCCTGCTTATCCAAGGCGCGAACCGCAACTTGATGCTTTCCGGCTACAAGCGCTTCCTGAGGTAGAGGATAAACACCCTCCAGTTTGTCTTCTCGGTTCTTGAAGAGGAGTTGCTTATCCTCAGGGACGACGATTGAATTGAAATCCGAAAAGGCATAGTTGTTTTTCGTCACGAGAATCTCGACCGACTTTGCATTGGCAATGTTCTGTGCGTCGTATAAAACTTCGACATTGCATCCGCGAGGAATGCTCGGCGTAACGAGATGCTTGAGCCTGGAGTCGCGCGGATGAAGTTTTGAGGATCTCAACTCAATGGACGGGACGAAAACCTTTGCCGAACCGCCGGAGGCGGATTCAATACTGGCTTGATATTCCCCTGGATAGAACAGAACGCCGATCTCTCTAACCCTGCCGTTCAAGACCCAACTTCGCAATCTCTCCGGAACATATACCAACCTATCGCCTTTAACTTCCGCAAATGGGCCTTCGCTGTAGTCGATCCAACTCTTCGGCTGATGCTCGGAACGCCAGACCAGGCGTGAGTTTCGGGCAAGCTGCTCGAGCGGTACGTTACTTGAAATGGACATTTGGAACCAAGACAGAGCGAACGGATCGATCTCAGCGCTGCCGAGCCACACTATATGCGGTGCCTTCGGATTGACTACATCTCTTTCAGTCAACGCCTCGGAAGTTCGCTCGAAAGAGGTAGCACCTGTGGGTTTCTCCCAATTTTCAAAGGCTTTCTCTTCGGTTCTCCAACTAAAACATTTTCCTCTGTCAGTGTGAGCATAAGCAGACATCAGCAGCTGCGGATACGTGTATTCATGCGAACCGGGCATCGGCCGCTCAATCGTCACGACGCGGTCACCGTAGCGGTTTTGCTCGACAGGTGGATTGAGCATCTGCTCGAGATATTCGGGTCTGCCGATCATCCCCGCTCCAGAAAAATCCTGCGGTATGTCGACTACCAATACTTGTTTACCCTCCGGGAGGGACTTGATGGATCGAATCAAAGTCTGTTTAGCCTCGCGCACTTGTCGCCCGGCTTCCACGAAGGGGAACAGGTTGTGTTTCAGCGCGTTAGCCCAGCAAACGGTCAATCCGACGAGTGCCATCATTGGCAATACCGCCAGCACTCGCGTGCTTTCTCGCAAGGGTGCCCAGGAAACCAGCGGTCGCATCAAACGCATGGATGGAACCATTACGACAGCCAACAACACGCACATTGCTGCCGACCCCAGGAAGAATAGGCGACTACCTACGAGATTGGGAAATATATGCCAGATTTGAAATGTGGGAAGTTCCGACACCACAAGCCAGAGAGTCACGAACAAAAACACCCTGGTTCGATCGAAGGTCTGTAAAAGTCTGAGCAACACGCCTAACCCGATGACGCTCCACGCTAACCTGGCCCATGTGGCGATCTGCAAGGAGAACGGCTGTTCTTCATTAACGCCAAAAAGAATCTTGTCGAACGTAGCAACGTCGAGGAAGTGCTTCAGACCCTTCCAGAAGCTCCGAAAACTGGTTGATCCATAGCCACCGACAAAGGTGCCCAAAAGCACGGTACGAAGCACAGCAAAGCCGGCGAGTACAGCGAAAAACAGACACACCGGTGCGGCTCTTCGGCGCACCCCCCGCTCCTGCCACTTGAGCGGGCGAGCCAAAAGAAGTTCAGCACAGCCTATCACCACAGGGAGTGTCACAGCCATTTCCTTACAGGTCAAAGAAAGGAAAAACGCGACGAGCGATGTTGTTAGCCACCCTCTCCTTCCGGTTTTCCGAAAATGACAATAGAGCGATAGTGACAGCAGGTAGAAAAACGTGCAGTAGACATCAACCCGACCAATAATCCAGGCAACCGATTCCGTATGGATTGGATAAACAGCGAACAGCAAAATCGCAGCGAACGCACAAAGACATCTGCGCAAGTAACTATCGTCTTCAACCAACTGGTAGGCAATCACACCGACCAAGTAGCTACATCCCGAGAAAAACAGGAGATTGAAAACGTGATAGCCTCGAGGATCGAGCCCGGAGAACAGGTAATCGACGCAAAAGAGAAGTGAGATGCCAGGTCTGAAACTGGTCAGCCCATCAGTCTGGCCTGTCCAGTTGCCGCAGAATGTCTTGAATAAACCGCTAGAATCGCCGTGAAACGCACTGAATACATAGCTCAGATGTGAATAGTCGTCAAGAAGAAAACCGACACCAAGCGAGTGGAAGTATGCACCAAATACGACACTAACAGCGAGCAACCATCCACCCAGTATCAAATATACTCTTCTTGTGACATCGGCCTGCTCGACGACATCGTAAGCCTCGCATGTCAACTCGGCGCCGACCCCGTTGGGGGCGACGTCTAGAGCGCTTAGTTTTTCCTGCGTTCGTACCATAGCGACCAAGATGTAAAGCGCCGCTATTGTAGCATCCAGGCAGAATGGGGACTCTAAATCACATTCATTTACTTGAGAATGCGAATCGATGAACAATATCTCACTATCGTATCAACACTACTTCTTAGGCGGCTGAGGCTTCTTCTGCTTTTTGTCCTCGTCTTCCTGCAACTTGTTAAAGTCTTCAAGTTTGCCGGCTGGAAGGATCGGAATGAGCTCAGGCGGCGTTTCTGGATTCAGGATGTCTTTCGACTTCACTCCGGGGGTGATAACTAGCCCAGAGATCGCTTGCGAAACGCTGTGCGACAGGTTTTCAATGAGTTTTGCAGACGTATCGTTATCATAATATTTACCTCCGGACTTCGAGGCAATGCAGTCCAGCTGTCGTTTCGCATCTGGCTCTCGCTTCAAGTCCAGACCGAGGATGTCTACCTTCAATTTAATTCCTTTGGAAGGCAGCGTACTGATGTAGGCGCATGGATCCTCACCACAAGTTTCGGCGCCGTCGGTAATCAAAATAATCGTCTTTGTACCTTCAACGCGGGCAAGGTCGCTCTCGGCAGCCTGATAGATTGCATACGTCAAAGGTGTCATTCCGGTGGGCTGAATGCGACGCATTTTTTCGACGATTGTTCTGCGGTTGCCGACGCCCGGCGGGACTAACAACGCACTGGCCCGGCACTCCAGACCGGGAGTAGCAAACTGGCCGAACACTCTAAGACCTAACCTCACATCAGTGGGTATTCGGGCCAGCGCATTCTGCAAAACCTTTTTCGCCGCATCCATTTTCTGAACGTCTTTACCCAAGCCGTCTTTCATACTGAGAGACGCATCGACCAGAAAAAGAATGGTAACCGGTCCGCCTTCACGCTGGGCACGTCCCTGGATCAACGTGCCTTCAGTCCCACCCTGAAGCGTTGTCGAATCCGTGCCGCCCTGCAACGTGGTGGAAGCCGTGCCGCCTTCCAGAGTCGTAGACTGTGTGGAGCCTTGAATCGTAGTCGAATTAGCACTACCGGTGATTACTCTTCCATCTGACTGAGCAAAAACAGGGCTGACTGCAAGCAGCGCGCAACACAACAATGGAAACATGCTGGTGGAAATATCAGTCGCGATCGTCGCTTTTCTCTTTCGAATCAGTTTTGGAATTTTCATCCCGCGCGCCACCGTTTCCATCTTCCCCTTTAGTGTACTCAATTGAAGGAGTTTCGCGCTCGGAGGAAGTTATTTGTGATTTAGAATGTCCGGCAGTCTTCGCAACAGCGAAATCCTTCGAGTCCTAGTTATTCATCGGTATTTAACCAATTTTTAGAGAGGACTACGTTTCATCGAAATCGTTCGAGTTCT
>CAZISK010000445.1:0-6821 GCA_964541355.1 uncultured Candidatus Obscuribacterales bacterium | reverse complement strand
TTTGAGGACTCTTAGCTGTCATCTCGATTAACCAGGCGTGTCTCATGCTCAGTATTTTGGGACCAAAACGATCCAAAACCGCTTTCGCCAAAGAAGTATTAACGGTTATCAAGAGCCGCCGTTTCATCACAAAAAACGCGCTTTTTCAGTCCGCAATGCTACGCATTTTTTCAACAATTGGCACTTAGAGTGAAAATGCTAGTCAAATGGGGCGATTCAACCTCAGCCACACGACCATTGCAGGGTCTCAATGTAAACCGTCACCCGACTCAAGCTGAATTTATTCAGCGGCGGTCGCTTGGCAGAACTAGCCCGTAGCTACCGCAACGGCGACTCCGTCAGTCGTCAACGCGGTCATACAAGAGTGAAGAATCGCCAACAGCCCCCATAACAGGTGAACGTGTTGAAAGCACCATTAGCTGAAAGCAACGCAGACAATCCGACCCGCAACGAACGCCCGGTCCCCCACGAACCAGACTACCTTCGGGAAGAGTTTGCTCAAACACTCTCAGCGTACAGTACCCTTACAAGAGACCAAACAGAAACCACTCCAAAGAATCAAACAGAGAGTAAGTCGCCTAGCGACCAGCTGCCCGGGCTCGACTTTCAGACATCCGATGGACGCAGCTTTTCCCGTCTCGGAAACAGCAATATCTGGCAGGTTAACCACCCTGGCGGACAACCAGAGCTCGTTAACAATCTCCGTTTCAACCCCGACCACAGCATCTCCTACAACGTCGGACCTGCAAAAGTACGGGAGTTTCCAGACAACCATAAACATGTGGACGTGGACGGCGTTCGTTTCGAATACGACGCACAGGGTCGACTTCAAAGGCAGCTTCCAATTCCGACACCCCATGGTGCCGCATCACAAGCAAAACCCGGCGACGCCAGCTCAGGAAAACGCCCGGGCGCTCGAAAGGTAGACGGCTTCAGTCCGGAGCCCGAAGCCGCCGCCCCCAAGGCGACAGATTTGACCACGATAGACACGAGCAAGCTCGACACGTCGACCGCGAAGAAACTGGCCTCGGAATTTGCTGCTGCAGGAAAAACGGATGGATCCAAAATCTCGGATCTCTTAGAAAAAGGAATGGGGGGTCCAAACAAAAAGCAAGTTATGGAAGGGATAGTTGCCGCTATGAGTGCCAATGGCGGCAATGACAAACTCACAGAGTTGCTTCTCAAAGGCGCAGGTCAAGACGAATTCAACGCTGTTGCTGGAAAGGTTGCCACGATGGCATCAGAGGGCAACGCTGCGGCAATTAAGACTCTCGCCGTCCTCGCGACAGGGGTTGCAGATAAGAAGATTGATGGTCTCGAATATGGCTACTCCACCTGGGCTAGAGGGCATCTACTCGATGCCGCCCAAAAGCCGGAGTTAGCTTCAACAGTCACTTCCTCACTGGTCGAAGCAAAGCAGTTCCATGACACGCAGTCTAAGGATCCAATCAACTCTTCCTTCTTCGAGGCCCTGGGAAAAGCAGTCGGCTCGATTGCACCCGATTCACAAAGCTCGCAAGACAAAAAAGCAATCAACTCAGCTCTGGATGTAATGCGAAAAGAGCTGGATTCCAGACTCAAGTCTGGTACAGAGACAGACCAAAGGAGTTTCGCAAAGGGTATGTTCGCGATGGCGCCGCACCTGACCGCCAAAGACGCGGACGCTATCGTAAAGCATCTCGGCAATCCAATAGTGCTGGAGGCTCTGGAAAAAAACAGTGAAAAGCTATCGCAATCATTCAAGAAGGAGCTGGCAACGCAACTTGCCTCTGTGGTTTCTACAGGCAGAGCATTTCACGGTGGAATTGCAACGAAAGGTGACTTGAAGGCTGCCCTCCATGCCCTGCCAGCTGTAGCCAATCAACTAACTGCGCAAGACTTGCACGGTATCGCCACCGGAGTGGGAGTAGATCGAGAGAGACCGCTTTCAAAAGAGTTAAAACTCTCTGAATCAGATCGAAAAGACATGCGCAGCCTGATGGGAGAAATCGCCCTTTCGGCTCTCCTCAAGAGTGACTCCATGGACACTGGCAAGCAAGCGATCGCTATACTGAAATCCGGTCTCGCACCTGACAGGCAACTCTCACAGAAAGAAACACAAACGATCTCGCAGATGTATCCGGATGGGAAAGTCCAGGGTGCTGATATGATCGGCCAACTTGGAGCCTTAACTCGCTCACTTGGAATGCCTGCGAGTTCTGAACAAATGCTTGCTGAAGCAGGTATCCCACCATCCCGAATCAAAGAATACACAGATGCAATTCAAAAGAATCTCAGTAAGTACGGCAGTGCTGATGAGGTTTTACGAACGGTTTTAAACAACGCGCGCATCGCTAATGCACTCTCTGCCGAGGATCGTGCCGAACTGATGGGTTGGACAAAAGGTAAAGAAAAGGGAGAGTCTGCGGCGGAACGGCAGGGAAAAGCACCGCTTCGTGACCTGGGCTTGATTGCAGAGATGGTCAACAACACTCTGGATAGCTCATCAAACGCTGCGTTGCTAAATCCTAAATTTGCAGACGAACTATCTAAGCTTAGCGGAAATGCCAGCGAAACAGCGCGTGCAGATAAGAAGGAGCTGACCAACCTCCACGCAGAACGCACAAAGAAATTGAACGAGCTTGTCCGAATAACTAAAGACGGTCCTGACAAAAGCACCGCCGGTGATCTGTTGCGACTGCTGGGAGGATCTCTAACCCTCGGTCTTGCTGCTGACACAAAAGCCGCTGCTGGACGGCTTGTCGAAAAGCTGCGAACGAATGGTGTAGATCAGGATCTTTCAAAAAGACAGTCAGCACTACTCGACGCTATTACCTCTTTGTCAACACGTTTGGACGCAGCAGGAATAAAAGCGGCTCAGTCAGAAGGCAGAGCAACCCACCTCGATTTGGTTACGGAGTTAGGCAAGTACAATCGCTTTCTATCCGAAGGCAAGACATCCTGGGCTGATTCCTCCGCGATCGAAATCAACAGACGCTTCGGTATTGCTGACGGTGCCGTCAACGGTGACGGTACCGCCGGCGGAGCTCTTTCGAGATACAGCGATAAGGGGAAAACAGACTGGAATCGCCTCCCTGACTATAGGAAGGCCGATTCCAGGAACAAATCGGACGGCGCAACTGACGCATATCGGTCGTTCGAGGCCGCTTTGGGTCTGCGCTCGGTATCAGTGACGGAGCCTGGACTGTCCAGGTATAAGCCCGGGGTTTCCTTTGACACGCGCGGTTTGGCACAGATGTCACCAGCGAAAATCGCCGATAAGTACGTCCGAGATACATTCGTTCAAAACGCCTTGCGCACACTGGACAGCGATCCGGGCATCGCTAAAATGGCTGCCAGCGCAAGTAAAATCGCAAAACCAATGGAGCAGCTTTCCAAACTCTTCGAAGCGGGTATGAGTGGAACACCATACGACGATTTTGTGAAAAGCGCCAGAGACAACGTGCAACAGATTGAGAAGATAATGGCGGAAGTCAAATCAGAAGACGTTCTCGCTCTCCGGATGCGCATCGAAGCAATGGAAAGAGCAAAAGAGCTGATGACCCGGGACGGTGCCGACAAAGATCCCAACAATAAAGCCTTCGCAGAGCTCGATCAACGCCTCACGAATCTCAAGGGCGTTCACGACATGTTTAACAGATTCGACCATGCTCGCTTCGGGGAGATGCTTAGAGACAAGGATGGTGCCCCGCTGCGCAACCCCACCGGCGGTATCATGTACAAAGACTCGTACAGCCAACTCCGGCAGATGATGAATGCCGTTAATGAGGGAGCCATAAAGCCGGCAACCTTTACCAACTGGATGAAAGAACACGGTCCACTGATTGCCGCAAGTGTCGGTGCTATGGCAGCCACAGCGGCAGCGGTCGGCACCCTTGGAGGTGCCTCCGGAGTAGCTGTCGCAGGTTGGAGTGCCGTTGCTACCCTGGCCAGCCGAGAAGCGACCAGAGAATTGCTCTATCAGGTCAACAAGGGTGGATATACAGGAGTCGGCACCTATGGCGATACCGGGGCCGACTCCATGCACCTGTATCGACTGAGCGGCAAACGCGACCTTGGAGACAACCTTTCGGCAGCAGGACGATTAGCCCTCAAAACGGCTGGCGAACTCAGCTGGGATGCCGGCACCAACATTCTCACGTCCGGTATTGCAGGCGGTATCCTTGGCGGTGCCAGACCGAGCGCCTTCACACGAGCCTTCGCCCAGCAACTGGAGAAGTCCCCGAACCTGCTCCACCTGGCCTACAA
The DNA here is from genome assembly GCA_964541355.1 of uncultured Candidatus Obscuribacterales bacterium. Classification (GTDB taxonomy): domain Bacteria; phylum Cyanobacteriota; class Vampirovibrionia; order Obscuribacterales; family Obscuribacteraceae; genus JADYXR01. The sequence continues at coordinate 2,573 of CAZISK010000445.1, read as the reverse complement.
AGCAGAGCGAATCAACCAGTCCACGAAAGGTTTATCCTACCTGAAATCAGCCGCCAACGAATACAAGGCGCATTTCTTCAACGAACTCGGCCACACGCTCGGATTCGCAGGCGGTCACATAGCACTGTCTTCCGCAATCAAAGATGATTTCGCAAAATCCATGATTCACAAGTCTGGTTGGCATCTCGATCAGATGGTCGATGCCGGGCTGACAACCTCACTGGCAATCGGCAGCGGAGTCATACGCGCAGCCAGACTCAACGCCAACAAACAAGAGCTCCACTATGATCTCAGCCCTGGACATTCCAAGTCCGACTTTATAAAGTTCTATCAGAAAGAAGGTTATTCCGTAAAGCAATCTGCCACCAATCCGTCAGTCTGGGAGGCAACGCCAATAGCGACATCGCGTGATGCCAAGCCACTAAAATTAATCGAAGGCACAGAAAAATCCACAAGCACCACAGCCAGAAGTGGTGACGTTTCAACTGCTGGTGAAACGACACCACAAGAAACGACCACTATCGATACAGCGCACAAAAGCCGTCGCAAAGGCAGAGGGCTGGAAGAAGGAGAACAGAAGAAGACACGACTCAATCCAGAAAGTCTAAAGCGCCCCCCCGATCATTTCTACGAACCCTCACCCGGAGCTGATAGCGCACGACTGAAAGCGCTACTCGATCAACATAAAATCCCCGGTGCAGCATTGCTTAGAGATGACGTAATCGAGCCTCTGACAAAAGCACTGAGAAGCGCCTACGATTCAGCATCAACTCCAGCGGATAGAGCCAAGGCTCTGGAAACGGCTCTTAATGAAACATGCAAAAAACTCAACATTCCGCCAATCGAGCTGAAGTTAAACAAGGACAATTATAACGACGGCGGTTATGCAAAAGGAAAAATTTCTGTGGACGAAGGGACCCTGTCAAGAAAAGAGTACCTTATCGAAACCTTGACACACGAGCTCACGCACCATGAGCAGCTCACCCTCATGTCCCAACGAATCAATGAACTCTTACCTGATCACGATCGGGGTAATCCCAAGAAAATACTCGACTACTGGAAGGACAACATAATGGCCACAGCCCTGCTTGATGCCGGTCAAATCGAGCAAGCCTTGAAGCTTGCACCGACAAAACTGCCGGCAGACATGGCCAGTCGTGCAGACCATTTACTCAAGATTTCCAAACCTTCCGACGCATCCAATCAATCCAGCGGATTGGGACAGTGGAGTCAACAACGCGCGGAAAGATCTCTAAGCATTTCTAGTAACCCGGATGACAACAGACTGCGTAACATTGTCTCGGATCAAAAAAACAAATCCGAAATTAGATCTCTCATGAGGCATGAATCAGAAGAAGCGCGCAACGCCGTCGGCGCGCTTCTGGACAAGCAAACACCATTAACGTCAAAGGAGCTCGATGTTATACGAGGTAACTTAAAAAAGGCTGGAATCTCCTGGCTCACACGCAGCGACAAATACAGCACCAGCTATCTAAAACATCTGATGGAGGTCGAGGCAAGAGTAGTAGGCAACAAATCGGCGAATGTGAGAAACTGACTTCATTCGCTGTCAAATCGATACCATGATCATCGTTCCAATCATTGCGATATGGTATGACTCTCCGCAAAGTTTTTCACAAATGCCAGACGCTTCTCCATTCCCTTCATGGTGGCATTGCGCAAAATCTTGTTCTTAAACGGAACCGGCATCCAACTGTCTATATCTGTGGTTAGCTTGAGCGTTACGCCTTTTCCGCACTTATTCTCTTCGAGGACCCACGATCCTTCAAATGTGGTAAGCACCTTGGAATCGGTGAGTTTGTAGTCGATTCGATTCTCATTTTTATGACTCACTTCATCATAGTTGATGAATGCATTGCCGACCACGGGGACTCGCATGAACTCTTCTTTGATTTTGACCGTATTGTCGGTGGATGCCACCAGTTTTTTGTTGAACTGAGTCTCCGCCCGCTGATACTCCATCAGCGCTCTCCATACGGAGTCTACGCTCGCATTGACGGTGACGGAATCCTCCACTTTCACCCGAGCGGATGCAGGCGTTTGCACAACCGTAGCAGCCACTATTGCCAGTACCATCGACGCTCGAGCAGGATTCATTTCTACCTCCTTTCACTTCAACTCAAATGGTCATACAGACCTACACGGCACGCGGAATTATGGTCTCTCTAGTGTGTCTAGGAACTCTCATTCCATCATTGCCAACGATGGCGCGCTGTCTATTCATTGCCCCTGCTATTGTCGTAACTGCTCTTCTTGGAAGGAACCTTCCGACGAAGACGGCAGCCTTGTTCAATAGGCAAGGCAGTACGATTGCCTTTTTCTTTTTCAAACCAATCCAGGCCGCTCGCGCGACCTGTTCCGGAGTCGCCATCATACTTTTGCAAAATGCTATCGATGTTCCGGCCCCCGCCCGTCGGGCAAAGCCAGTATCCGTCGGAGGCGGGCACAGGGTCGTAACCGTTACGCCGGTGCCTTCAAGCTCCATACCGAGGCTCTCCGACCACGAGAGCACAAAAGCTTTGCTGGCAAAATACGCGGACATATATGGTCCC
>CAZISK010000444.1:0-6828 GCA_964541355.1 uncultured Candidatus Obscuribacterales bacterium | reverse complement strand
AAGCTCTGCACGCTCGATGTACCGATCACCTTTCGTGGGTTCCATAGCGATTGCTCGATTCGAATCATCTTGCGCTTTTGCGTATTGCCTTGTCCATTGGTAAAATTTTGCACGTGTCGCATACGCAACTGGCGTTTTATCGACTCGGACCGCTGCATTGTAATCGTCCTCGGCTTGTTTCAATTTGCCCAACTCGAAATACGCATAGCCTCTGTCCGCTCGGTAATGCCATTTAGCGGGATTCAAGGAGATGCAATGACTTAAATCCGCAGCGGCTTCTTCGAACTCTCTAAGTTGCATATGAGTCGCCGCACGTCTTGCATAAGCAAACTCTCTGAGCGCTTCTACCTCGATCATTCGATTACATAGATCAAGTCCCTCTTTGTATTTGCGCGCGTTGTAGTAAGCGTCCGAGGTTGCTATCATCCTCCTCTCGAGGGAAGTCCATTTTTGTTGAGGCTGATTGGCACTGGCGCTACCCAAAACCGTACTTGCCATTGCAAGTACTACGAGTATCAATTGTATACGCCGGATGCTAATTGACGGGACCTCTCGGAATACTAACAACAATATTCCAGGATCCTGCAAAAATAATTGCAGTGAGTAAGTTCGAGGGGGGGCAACAAAAACATCTTTGTTGTGTTTCGCTTGCAAAAACAATCAATCGGTTGAGTGTGAACCTGTTGATCAACTGTAGACTTTCGTGCTCAGAATGCGTCAATCAACACGAGCGGGCAGTTCACTCAAGTTGTGGTCTGGATGAAAACCGACTTATGCGCCCCGACCAGGGATCGAGCGCGAAGTAGTATCCGCGCTGTTCGATCGCGGATGCATGATTGGCATCATCCTGAGTCCACAAATCCGTGCGTCTATTGGGAAATGTGCGAACACCGCCTGTCAGAGGATCTACGCCGTAGGAGAAGCCGCGCTGATCCAATGTTCGCTGTTGATCCGCGTCATCGGCAGTCCAGAGAGATGTTCGAGAAGTAGGATAAGTCCGGACGTTACCAGATACCGGGTCAATTCCGTAGAGGTAGCCGCGGTCGTTGTTGGAAAAACTGCCGTCAGTCGGGTCAATGATGTCATTTATTGTCGAAAAGGATGACAGGCTCCGAAGATCGATGAGAGTGGATAATGCTTGAGCGCTGCCGGGTGCCAACAAATCGGGGAGACTGCTGGTTCGTTCTGGTGGTTGCTCGGGCGTCACCGGGATTGAGGTAGTCGGTTTTTCGAAGAAGATGCCAAGGAAGTTCAAATCGGAACTTCCACCGCCGGATGGGCCTCCAAAGTTTTCGAACGGAGAGTTCTCCGGTCCGCTGCCATTAGCCATACAAATCTCCCAGTCAGTCTTGTGGGTGTGATGGTTACGTCGAATTGCCTGCCAAATTACGCGTCTTTGACATCTTTATTGTTCCCAGTACCGGCAAGTCCATATCCATACAGTTGTTGAGACAGCAGAAGGCACAGCTCTGTTTTGCCGAGCTGGTAATTTTGAAATTGCGCTTGAGACACCGACTCTAAACGGTTTCCCCTGGCAAGATTCGCTGATTTCGTGTAACTTGCTGGTAGGAACTTGGCGTCATCAGGTGGTTTTCATGAGAGAGAGGAACTTTATTAGCGTAGCTCTAGCGGCGCTGAGCCTGCTTTGTGCATTGCCGGCCTTTGCCGGTGAATCGACCATGCCGAGTCAATACCAAGATAACGTCAACCCGCTCCTGGCACAGAGATATCAGTACATCGAAGATGGTCAGTTCACTGATACGCTAAAAATTCCGACCTACCAATGGATGCCAGTGAATGCTAAGCCTAGAGTGATTTTCCTTGGTATTCATGGTTTGACCCTGCATGGTCGCAGGTTCCGCGTCCTGGCGAGGTCACTTGCAGTAAATGGTGCGGGCTTCATTTCGATGGACATGAGAGGATTTGGACGCTCATTTGTCGATGAGAAAAAGCGTTTCAGCTCGCCCGATAACGATAGAACAAAAGTAGACCACCATAAGAGCTACGACGAGATTGTGGCGCTTTTGAAACTGATCAAACAACAGTATCCGGATATCGATCTGATCGCGCTCGGAGAGAGTCTGGGATGCACTTTCTGCGTCCGTCTCGCTTCAGAGTTTCCTGATCTGGTCAGCGGAATTGTTCTCTCCGCACCAGCGGTGCACGTCAATAAAGACATGTACTATGGCAAAGGGCAGATCGAACAGGGCTTGAAGGCTGTGATCACCCCTCACCACGAGCTCGACATGCGCGGTTTTTTTGCGGAACTGTGTTCGCAACGACCAAACGTTCAAAACGAAATGCTGGACGACCCATTAATCCGTAAGAAGCTGACAATTGGTTCATTGATTTCAACCGATGAGTTTGTCGCCAAGACTTCGACCTGGGGTAAAAGCACGAGCAAGAATCTGGCCGTTCTGATCTTGCAAGGCAGCGCCGACGGCTGTGTTTCGCCCAAGCATGTGACGGATCTGATGAATGCTATGAATTCGGACGATCAGACATTAGCCTGGCGAGGAAAGTTTGGACACCTGCAATTGGAGACCTGTTTTATGCGAGCGGCGACCATAGATGCGCTCGGTAACTGGCTCCTGGAACACACCCACGATCAGATCGTAAAACTGAGGGGGTTGGAGCAGTGCATTACTAACGTCGGTGGAACGGTCTCTGAGTGACCGCGATGCTGGTTAAATCGATCAATAGCGGGTGCCGGTTATCGTCCAGAGACGCTGATCAGGCTAGTACAAGAGTCGCCAATTGTCCAAAGGCGACTGCCTGAAGACGTCGATGTGCCGAATCTTCGAATCCAGGCTCGTTAATATCATTCAGCGTCGTATTGTACGGTCGCACCAGCAGCGGTGTCAGCAATCGTTAGTGTCGATGGCACCGCTGTTCTCCATCTCTGAATCGAGGAAAACAATCGGCAGTTTCTAATCTTCGCATTGGTACCCTGCTTGATATACTGTCGCTTGTCATGGAGGGATCATACGTGCCAACTCTTCACTGTTTCCTGTTTGTTCTAATCGGGTTTGCCGCTGGAATACTCTCCGGCATGTTCGGACTCGGGGGCGGATTGATCATGGTGCCTGCCATGAACATGATGGGGCTTTCCTTCAAAATGGCGACTGGAACGTCTCTAGCGGCACAGCTTCTGCCTTTTGCCATCCTGGGTGTCATCGAGTATCACAAAAATGGCGACGTGAATATTAACGGCGCACTTCTTCTGGTGTTGGGGTTATTCGTTGGTGCTTTGATTGGAGCAAAGGTAACGATCGGGTTACCGGACCTTATAGTCAAACGCGCATTCGGCGTATTCTGTCTGTTGATAGCTGCTAAGTATCTTTGGGCTAAATAAATCCGCTGCGGACGAGGTTGGTGGAAAATGCACTATGGCACACGCAAGTCATACCTGCTCGCTTTTCGCATGGCACTATAAGTGGTGCGGTCTGGCACACCATTTTGGATTGCCGAGCGGTTAATTCGTGCCATTACCCGAATACTCGTCGTGACTGAAATCGCGTTGTTGCTAAGATATGCAAAAAATCAGTGGCAGGGACCGTAAAAGCGATTGTATGGCTTCTATAGTAAGAAACCTGACTGATAAACCGGACTGACCGGTACTCGCTTACCATTGCGGGAATATGTTGAAACAGGGCAACAGGGCAAAGCTCGACACACGACACAACGGGGCTCGTAAAGAGCTAAACAGCGACCGAAAGGAGTCAGACGCGTGAGTCAAGATTTGGCGCTAATCGCGAAAGACTCCACCCGGGTGGGCCCCAGTCTTGCATTCAGAAGGCTGGCACTGCTTGTGGGCGCTTGCATCTTGCTGAAAGTTATTGCGATGACGGTGTTCTCATCCGGATTCGAAAATGAGTTGTTCTTACCTTTCGTGCGACATTACCTCGAGAATTTTGATAATCCCTGGCAGTTTTTTTACACCCACAGCGCCCACGGTGATGAATTTCCATATCAGCCGCTGATGCTCTACATCGTCGCCTTTTTCTGCGCACCGCTAAAATTTCTTGGTGCCTGGGACAATGTGATGCTTCGCAATTTTCTTTTCAAAATGCCTACTCTGGTGGCAGATTGTTCGGTTGCATGGTACATGTACCGCATGCGTCCTGAATCGTGGCGGTATGTCATCTGGTTCTACTTCATGTCGCCGATCGTTCTCTATGGCTGCTACATGCACTCGCAGCTCGACTTGATCCCGACTGCCTTTCTGTTCGCCTCGTTTTACTATCTCAAGGAGAACAAGTTTCTCAAGTCCTACGTACTCTACGGCCTAGCTCTGTCTACGAAGCTTCACGTGTTAGCGGCGTTTCCACTGATCGTGATCTATCTGTACCGCAACAAGAAATTCGAGCAAGTGATTAAGTTCGGTCTTATTTCTCTGGCTGTCTATGCGTTTTTTGTTGCACCTTATATCGATAGTCCTGGATTCCAACATCTTGTGATGACTAACCCGAAGCAGGGGAAGCTTTTGGATCTCAATGTGCCGATCGGCGACTTGAAGTTGTATCTTCCGATCATGGCTACTTTTATGGCGTATGGCCGGTTTGCGCTCTATCCGAAGATAAATGCCGATCTGCTCGACGCATTTCTGGTGCTCGTCTTTTGCATCCTCGTGATGTTGATCGTACCTGTTCCTGGCTGGTATGTTTGGATGGTGCCGTTCGTCGGACTTTTCCTGATTAAGTATTACGAGAAGAACAAGCAGCTTGTTCTTCCATTTTTGTGGGTGAGCTTTTTCTATCTGGTGTTTTTCATCTTTTTCGATCGCCTCGAGTATGTCGATCTGGTTTTCCTCGATCAGCCTGTGCAGCTCAAGTATCAATCCGAAACAATGCGCGGATTTGCCTATACTGCTCTGGAAGTCGGCTTGTTGAGCATTATCGTCCTTTGTTACCGTGCCGGAGTTCGCAGCAACTCGATCTATAAGCGTGTACGCGCAGTCGTGATCGGCATCGGTGGCGATAGTGGTGCCGGTAAGAGCACACTGCTTGGTGACGTCAAAGACCTACTCGCTGGTCGCGTGGTTGAGCTGGAAGGCGATGCCGACCACAAGTGGGAACGCGGTGACGAGCACTGGCAGGAATTCACACACCTCGATCCAAAAGCAAATTTTCTCCATCGTCAGGCGGAAACAATTCTTAGCCTGAAGCATGGAAGACCGGCAAAACGGGTGGAGTACGACCATTCCACAGGGCAGTTCACCAATCCCCATGTGATTGAACCCAACGAATTCGTGATTTTGTCCGGTCTGCACACTTTCTACTTGCCGAAAATGAGGAAATTGATCGACTTCAAGATCTTCATGGATACGGACTATGCGCTAAATGCGCGCTGGAAAATCCTACGCGATCAGACGGAGCGCGGCTACACGGAAGAACAAATCATCAAGCAAATCGAAAGTCGCCGCCCGGACTCGGACAAATTCATCGCACCGCAGAAAGGATTTGCCGATCTAGTCGTGCGATACTATGTGAAAGAAGGCGACGCGTCGCCCAAGGCGCCAGGGGCGCCAACAACTGCTGATGGCGGTGAGGCAGGCGATGTCGCAGGTCAACAGACTGACGAGCTGACCACCGTCAGTCAGATGACAGCCACCAGTTTTGAACACCAGTTGGTTTTGTATATGAGCCTTTCGTCGAGCCTCCCTTTGGAAGGGCTTGTAGACGCAATGACGATTCGGGAGATTCCGGTAATCTGGGACTACAGTGATGATCTGGCTAGACAAGAGATCACTTTGAGCCGTCCGGTCGGGGTAGATGTTCTCACCGAAATTGCCGATGAGGTGATAGCAAACCGTCGCGAACTGATTGCCGGAGAAATCAGCTGGCAACCGGGCTACAGAGGCTTTGTCCAGTTGATTGTTCTTATCGCGTTGAGCGAATTGATGCAGGAGCGGGAGTACTCCGAGGAAGTGTAGAGGCGGCTGTCTAGTTGCCCTGGTCTTTTCCGTTGTCGACCAATAACAGATTCCATCTCCCCTTGCTGGCGACTAAGCGTTGAGAGCCAGGCAGGCAAGGCTTCAACAGCTCTACTGTTTTTGAATCAAAAATGAAGTAGTGTGGTCCTTTTGTAGTTGCCAAAAACTGATAGCAATCTTGCGGAGACTCGATCTCGAAGACCTGTTTGCCTCCGTAGAAAACCGCTGTGGGGCACTGGTTTGAACGGGCTGCGATGGAGCCTGAATTCAGCTGAGCGACTTTTTTCACCAGGAATTCGAAACCTTGGTTGCCTTCGCGGTACGTTTGTTGAAGTGCTACAGGAACCATCAGCCCACAATCAAGCAGACTCCACGCAAACAGCAATACAACACCGGTTTGAATTCGTGATTTGTACACGAAGGCACCATATGCGATGTACCCTACAATGATCAATGAGACGAAAACAGAAGCGATGATTCGAAGATCGGGTGCACTGTCAAATAGTTTCGCAAACACAAAGAGGCAGACAATGCCTCCGATTGCCATCGCTGGTGCCACCCACAAGATGAATCGCCTGCGCCCGAGCTTCAGTATTGCATCTAAGTAGAGACCGGTGAGAATCGCGATTGGAGGTGCGATCGGAAGCAGATAATGCGCTACCTTCGAGGAAGAGACCGTCAAGAGCGCCAGCGTTCCAAACATCCAGCAGCAAGAGGCAATCGTGAGTTGCACTCGAGGGCTTTTTGAAGTACGTTTTTCCTTACCTGGGCGAAGTACAACCGGTGCGCTGAGCAAAATGGGGAGCCATGGGAGGAAGCCGCCGATGAGATATGGGACGTAAAACCAGACGGGCAAGTTGTGCGACTGGAATTGACCCGATAGTCTTCCAAAG
>CAZISK010000443.1:0-6828 GCA_964541355.1 uncultured Candidatus Obscuribacterales bacterium | reverse complement strand
AGGACGCCGGTCTTCTCGAAAACGACGTCTTCGTCTCTGTCGACGGCACGCCGGTGAAGATGCCCGAAGATCTGCTCAAGGCGGTGCAGTCCAGAAAGAATCAGCCCACCAAAGTGGTGGTCAATCGCAACGGCAAACCGGTCGAAGTCGAAGTGACGCCCAACGCGGACGGTCGCATCGGCATCCGGATCGACGTTGACGCCGAGCGCAGCTACGAGCGGCAGGACATCTGGACCGCCACCAAAAGTGGTGTCAGCACCTCGTTCGGCGCCGTCTACCAGATGCTCAAAGGCATAGGCATGATGGCAGGCATCGTCGAGAAGCCCGCCGGTCTACCCGACCAGGCCCTGGAGATGCACGGTATCGTCGGCATCGTTCAGGTCGGCGGCCAGGCCTTCGACCGGGGGCTGTTCGACTTCTTCTGGATGGTGGCGATGCTCAGCGTCAACCTGGCGCTCATCAACATCCTGCCCATACCGCTCCTGGACGGCGGTCACATTCTCTTCTTCTCCATCGAGAAGTTGACGGGCAAGCCGGTGCCTCTGGAGGTGAGAGAACGCCTCTACAAGGTCTTCGGCACGCTGCTCCTGATGCTGATGTTCTGGGGTCTGTTTAACGACTTCGCGCGGCCGATCCAGTTGCCGAAGTAACGCCGGAACAGGGAAGAACGTTTTCTCGTGAGGGCTCCCAACCCTCACGTTCTTCTCTCCGCCTCTACTATAACTTTTCGTACTTACTAAGTTTTCCACCGACGGTGGTGGCGGACACATCTTACTGACACTTGATCACGATTGCCTTGAACAGTTCACGCAGGCTGTTGTTCCACGCGGTGACATCGCGGGAGCTCAAGACCAGATACGTTCTGGGCGCTGAAAATGTAATCCGCGAAATGCAGGCAGAATCTTCATAGCATTCGACAGAAAGCTGAAAGCCGATGTGTCCACGTGAGTTGCTGTCTCTGGGCACGATCAACAACGAAGCGTCCGAAAGCTCCGCCTGGTAGAAACCTTTCTCCTCGATCACGGTCTTACAGGCCTGAAGAGCGTTGTTTGTGTCGACATAGACGACGAACGAGATGCTACCGTCATTAGCCTGAACAACCCGGCTATCCTTCAGGTCATCGGTGTTAATGCTTACGGCAGACGACCGTAAATGGGCCCGCGATTTCAAGCAGGCAGCCAGACAGGGCTTGCCGTCGGCTCTGGTCGACTGTGCCGCTTCGAATCCAAACTGACGAGCTAGACTCATACCACCCTCCTCCCATTATTGCTATTCATAATGTAGTGTCGAAATATCACAAACTGATCACTTACAAAAGCCGTTTTTGCAACAAGACCGCTGCGAGGCTGAAAAACCTGCACACGCAAGCGCTCTTCTTTGTTATGATCAGTGCTTCCCGAGCCGAACAGCTGCTTTCCTTACGTAAAGGTTTTTTCTCATGTCCAGATTAGCTTTGGTCCGAGATCGGAAATTTCGCGATCACATTACACCGGATGAGCACCCCGAGTCTCCAGCCCGACTAGTCGCGATAGACAAGATACTGCAATCGAAAGCACTCGACGACAAGTTCAAGGAATTGACACCACGGGTAGCATCAGAAGATGAGCTGACCTCGGTACATACAGCCGCCTACATCGAGACACTCAAACAAGACTCCGAGACAGCCGAGCGCCACAACAGCCTGATCGCGCTCGACGGCGACACCTACATGAGCCCAAAAACGTACAAAACCGCAATACTGGCAGCCGGAGCGGGGCTGGTCGCTGTCGAGGCCGTCAACGGCACCGAGCACGACTGCTCCTTCGTGGCCGTGCGCCCACCCGGTCATCACGCCCTGGGAAACAAGCCGATGGGCTTCTGCCTGTTCAATAATATCGCGGTTGCCGCCCGCCACGCCCAGAAATCCTTCAACGCCAAGCGCGTCATGATTCTCGACTGGGATGTGCACCACGGCAACGGCACCCAGGCTATGTTCTATGACGATCCGTCGGTCCTGTTTGTCTCTATGCACCAGTATCCATTCTGGCCCTATGATACCGGCTGGTTCATGGAAGACGGCAAAGGCGAAGGTAAAGGCTTCAACATCAACATCCCGCTGCCGAAAGGCACAGGCGATCGGGGATATTTTTCGGCCTTCGATCAGATTGTAAAGCCGGTAACAGCTGAATTCCAGCCGGACATCATCATGCTATCCGCCGGCTACGACGCCCATGAGATGGATCCGCTCGCTCAGCAATGCGTCACCACTTTAGGTTTCGCGATGCTCTCGCAGCGCGTGGCCGACCTGAGAGACATGACCGGCGCCAAAGTGGTCTGCTTTCTGGAAGGCGGCTACAATACTCAATCTTTGTCAGAGTCGGCGCTGGCTACCATGCAGATTCTCAATGCCCACGACGCCCAGGAAGCCGGTCGAGTTCAGACCTCGTACGTGGTACCAGATGCGGTCTCAGGACAAAGCCCTATCAAACAGGATAGATCGCCTGACCAGGTAGACGAGCGCATCCTGGAAGTACGAAAGCATTTCGGCAAATTTTGGGAAAGTCTACGGTAGACTCCCTCCGACTGTAGCCAGAATTGAGAAATCTCAAGTTTTTTTTTCACCTACCAATAGCGGCAGTCGCCGTGATTCTTTCGTGCGGCTGCCAGAAGAGTACACAACCCGCTACCGACTGGCGTTCGCATTACAGCGACGGCTTCTAGGTCAGCGACTGGCTAAACTGGGAAAGAGCGCCAGAGATGTCTTGCGCTCTTTTGCCTGAGCAAGCGCCTTCTCGCAAGCGGCCAGGACGACGCCTGGATGATCGCATGTGTCGGGAATGCTGGCCACTCCCGCCAGGAGAATAGCTTGATTGCTGTCCAGTCCCGGCTGCAGAGGTCCATCGAGAAGCACCTTTTCGATGCGCTTGCCAAACTGAACAGCATCGTTGGAGGTTACGCCGGGCAAGAGGAAAGCGAACTGCCTCTGCCTGTAGTGAGCGGCGATGTCGACACCGCTCATTACGTTGCGAAAACGCCTGAAAGCTTCTTTCAAAGCTCTCTCCGGCATAGGCATGATTTTGTCGCCGCCGTAGTTTGCTAAGAGCTCGAAGACGATCACCGCCATCGAACTCTCAAGACATTGATAACGAGCGTACTCACGTCCGAGGAAGAAAAAGAACGCAGTAGAGCTATATAGTCCGGTCTCCGGGTTGGTCAGCTGCTTGTCCAGCTCACCAAGCTCGTCCTGATCCCATTCCACCGGTTCGGGCAGATCGGCATTAGCCACCAGTGACGATACCATTCGCGGCATCGGCGCCGGACGTTGATCGTCCAGATCGAGATTGGATACGACAAGCTTCGTGTCTGTCGCCGTTACCTTTCGATCCGAGCCGCACTCAGCCGCTATCAGACTTTCAATAAGCGATGTATCGTCGCTGTCAAAACTCCAGAGAACAGCAGCATCAGCGCTCTCCCCCTGGTACAGCATCCAATTGGTGTCCTCGTCACCGGAGAATGACGAAACCTTCAGCACAAAAGTGGGGCTGGACTGGCTCTTAAAGGGCAGCTCGATTACGGCGCTTGTATTTTTCTTGGCTTGCGCCAGAACGACATCCAGATCGTTCTTGTCGGGTCTATGATTCAATTTACTCAGACGCAGGCTGGCGCCGGGGTTGTTGTTGTTGTCATCCAGTGGCATTGATATCGAGCCTGAGCCAAGTACGAGTCACTTCTAACTCTCTACCCAGACTGATCGGCAAAATCACTTGTCTCGTCCATCTCCGCATTGTGACTGGACCGAGCGCTCGCGCAAATTTACAAGCAGCCGCTGAAGCAAAATAAAACTAACGCACTGTAACCTTATCAGCAATCGAGAACGCTCATGAGCTCTTCATCTTCACACCTGTTGACAACAACTGTGAGTAGACACAGCTCTTTGCATCTCAAACTGACAGTATGAAAGAGAGCTTACGTTAGCTACTGGCCGAGCTAGCGAAGGAGCCGAAGAGCTAGTCCCTGCAAGGGCTAAACCATACCGCACCAGATGCCAAGATATCATCTTTTGACATCTGGGAGGCAGTGTCATCATAAACCTAGCTATTCTTAAGCTAATGACAGTTGTCATCAAAGAAACAAGAGAACTAGTTTAGAAGAACACTTATCTCTCTGTTCATGATTCGGTAACTCTAGCACCGTTTACCTATTTTTCACCCCTAAGTCAGTCCTCGTTAAGCGGAGTGGCCTCTGTTTGCCCACCGAGAGAGATGAGAAATCGGTAACCGGTGCTAATGGGTTGATGTCTTCAGCCTCAATCCTGAATTCTTTTACCAGGCTCCCAAGCCAAAGAAAGGAAAATTATGATCCTCGCGAACCCCCTTTGGCTCTTGCTGGTGCTGCTTGTGCCAATTCCCTGGCTCATCGCGCGGCACAAGGGCTATCTCGGCTTCCCAGATACACGCAGGATTCAAGCCTCGAACGGCTGGATCTTGCATGTTGTTCCAATTGCACTTCTGGCAATTGGTTTTGCGGCACTCTCCATCGCACTGGCGCGCCCGCAAAAGCTTCATGTGATCTCCAAACACTCGTTCAAGTCTCGGGACATTCTCATCGGAGTGGATATCTCCGGGTCGATGGCCGGACACTTCGGCAAACCGCCCGAGAGCGTCATCGGACAGACTGAGCTGGACAAGGACTTCCCCGGTCGACCCGATCGGCCCAAGCCCGGTCAACAAGGCCAACCCGACCCGTACGGCTACACCCGAGAGATCGGACAGCGCCGCATCGACAATGCGCAAGCAGCCACCCTGGACTTCATCCGCAACCGCTTCGTGGCCAAGGCCGGCGACCGCATCGGGTTGTTCGTTTTTGACACCGACCAATACTGGCACTGGCCGTTGACGCACGACCTGAAGATGATCTATCGCAAGGTGCACTTCGCCGACGAAGGTCTTGGCGGCGGCACCAACTTCGGCAGTTCACCCCCCGGACCTCTCGATGCTGCCTGCGAGCACCTCGACGACATGGGACGAGCCGCGACCCGCGTGCTCATCATGGTGACGGACTGCGAAGACAGCCTCTACGGCGGCGCCTTCGACCGGCTCGCCACGCTCGCCGCCAAGTACAGGTTGAAGCTGTATGTAGTGGTGGTCGGCTCATCGCAACAGCAGTCAGACATCACCCGGCTCGCGGAAGCGACAGGCGGAAAGGGCTTCCGCGCTGACAACCCCACAGACCTGAAGGAGTGCTTCAACACCATCGACAAGATGGAGCAGTCCACCGTCACGGTCGAAACCGCTGAGAATCGCGAAGAGCTGTTCTTCTACTTCGCTTACGCGGCGGTCGGATTCCTACTTCTTGGCACTATCGGCGAGGCCCTCGTCCTCAACCGGTAACCGTCTAATCGGCAGATGAAGCACACCTCGCACTGGGCCTGGTGGTTTCACTGCGCCTACTTCTGGAGCAACCAACGATGATCAACTCGAAAGAGCTCATCCGTGCTTCCCTTGTTCCGACCATGACGGTTGCCGTAGGGGCGGGCATCTTGCTCGCTCTCTTCGGTGTCGTCCGCCTGGCGACCTATTCCGGTCCGATGCTGCAAGAGCGATTCCCTGATGCGGTCAAAGCGCCAATGGGCGATCAACCGCTCGCCCTCTACGACTGGGGGCTGCAACTCTACAAGCGAGAAGATTACAAGCTCGCCAAAGAGGTGCTAACGGAATCGTTCAACCAGCTCTCCCGGAATACCGGCGTCGTTCCTGCTGACAGGAAGGCGCTCGGTTCGCAGATCCAGTTCATGCTGGGTGTGGTCAACGAAAAGGGAAAGCAGTTTCGCGTTGCGATCACGGCGTATGAAGACTGTCTCAAGCTCGATCCGGACAATCTCTACGCCAAGTACAACCTCGAGCGGCTCAAGCAGCAATACCCGGACCTGGGTAAGGGCGGCAGCGGCGGCTCCAACGATCCGAACAAGGATCCTTCCAAGAACCCCTCCACCAACAAGAAGGGCATCTAAAGGAGAGATAGCATGCATCTTATCGACCCTACGGTGCTCTGGCTGCTGGTGGCGGTTCCGCCGATCGCAGCTCTGGCACTCTGGTTTGCCTGGCGGCGCAATGAGCGCTTCCAGAATGAATTCGGCGATCGCCGCCTGTTCGGGCGGCTCTCCGAGTTCGTCGGCTCCGGCACGTACCTGGCAAAAGGCTTCTGCCTGGTGGCCGGACTGACACTGCTTGTGGTGGCACTTTCGCGACCGTCTATCAAGAATGGAACGGCGGAATTCCCACACGGCACAATCGACGTAATCGCCATTGTCGACGTCAGCCGCAGCATGGCGGTGCCCGACTACAAGGGCGTCATGTCTGGCTCGGCTTACGCCGAGGGCAGGCGGCTCGACATGGCACGGCACCTGATCCTCACCGACGTGGTGCCCTCACTCAACTACAACCGGCTCGGCATCGTCACCTACGCCGGCACGGGCTTTCCGATGGCCTTCCTCTCCGACGACATGCTCGCGCTCGACTGGATGTTGAAGCGCGCGCTCGTCATGGGCAGCGCCCCCGGTGAGAACTCGGACCTGGCAAAGGCGATTATGATGGCCAACACGCTGTTCGACCTGGACTCCAAGCCGGGCAACCGCAGGGTCATCGTGCTCTTCTCGGATGGCGGCAACGACAGCGATCTCCCGGACCTCCACGCAGCCATCGCCGAGATGCAGAAGCGCGGCGTCGAGCTCATTATTGTTGGACTGGGCAAGCCTATCGGCTCTCCCATCCCGGTCAAGCTCCTTTCCAAATCGGATCAGAGCCGATTCGGAAGGCAGGAGTTCTACGAGCATCAGGGCCAGGTCGTGAC
>CAZISK010000442.1:0-6830 GCA_964541355.1 uncultured Candidatus Obscuribacterales bacterium | reverse complement strand
GGTGCGGGAAAGCAGCCCTGTGCCTTCGAGCTTTGTGAGCTTATCAGCTCCCAGACCCATGAGCTTGGTTGTGGGTTCAGCAAGAAGGGGGGTCGTTACTGCTGCAATCATAGCCTTTCCGGTATCACTACCGTTCTGGCGGTCCCTTGCACTCAATAGAGCTTTTGATTTGCTGCCCAGGTTCTTTTCTAGATCGGTTTGGCCTGCACCTTTGCCGAGGCCAAAGTTGTCTTTGCCTCCGTACGGTTGAGGTGAGCCCCAATCAGGGGTATTAGGAGGAACCTTGAATTGCGGCGGTGTCTCTGGCGGACGAACGGCCGGATCTTTGCCTGGTTCTTTGGCGGGATCTTTAGGCGGATCTTTTACACCAGGGATGGCTGGAGGTTCCAAAAAAGGACGTCCTCGACCGGGTTGCGGGTTGTCCCCTGGCTTGAAATAAGGATCGCTAGTCTTGGGCTTCTTGTCTTTGTCGCCCATTCCTTCGACGAGTGGGGAGAGACCACCGTATTTGGCTCTTCCAGGGGTCGAACCCGGCTCTTGAGGTTCTTTAAACGGACCGTCGTTCATAAATCCACTTCCTCCACATAAAAACTGGCACTGAATGCAGGAACTGTGCCTCACCACTACGGCGGTATTCCTATGTTAGAGCTGGCCGAGCTTATGGTAAATTCGTGTATGTACGGGGCCCATGGGATTATTCCCACTTGAGCTTAATTAAGTTTTTCACATGAATTGCCAGGAGTGTAGTCCTGACCGCAACCAGAGCAGAGTTGCGTTAGTGATATTGCGACTATATTTTGGAAAAAAATCTTTGCGATTTTGCTTGTTGTGAGGGACGACAGGCGAATTACCGCAATCTACAGCAGGTTTCGATAGTTGTTTTGATAGCAAAATCAGTTTGTAATCGGCAGGCGGACGACAAAAGTCGATCTTAACCAGTGCTATTGAGGTAGTAGCGGCTGTGGGCCGCTGCCGGCTGACCGTTGTATTTGGCTGATGGCTTGAGATTGTAAGGGACTTCGCATCGAGCTGTCCGAGTAAACACCATTTGTGCTATCGACATGCCGGCGTGAAGGCGCACTGGGCGGTTGCCGACATTGACGATTTCGAGAGTGATCTGGGCTGGTGGATTGCTGAATCCCGCGTCTATGAAACCCGCCGTGACATGCACCATGACGCCCAGTCTTGCCAAGCTGGACTTGCCGGTCAGCTGCCCGACGATATCGTCTGGTAAGCAGAGGCGTTCGAGCGTGGCTCCAAGAACAAACTCTTTTGGTTGAATGACAATCGATTCGTCGACGATGTGAACAAGGCCTTCCAGCACACTCTCCGACTTGTATGGATCGATGACGTTGCTGCCGGCTTCGTGCCAGGAGAATCGATCCGCCAACCTCACATCTATGGAGTTGGGCTGGATAAGTGTATCGTCAAAAGGTTCTATCACCAGGCGGCCTGAGCGAACTTCACTTCGAATCTCATGGTCAACAAGTATAGACATGACTTCTCCTCAAATGAGCTGCACAGCTTTATTGCGTCGGCAATGTGAGCTGGAGCAACCCCATGGTAACCTGTTCAGCACTTAGTATAACCGCAGGAAACACACATGAGACAGGCCTCGTATTTGATCAGGGCACCACAGCGGAAGCCGCATTCCGGACACTCCGATGTGTGAAACTGCCGGGGCGATCCGCGAAACGCGGTGCCAGTTTGCGTCTCACGCGAGGCTCTTGAGCCAACTAATTTTGTATCATGACGAGCATGTCTTGTCGCTATATCGCTACTCTCCTCGTGAGGAGGCCGGGGACTAGTAGCAGCCCCCACAGCGGTCTTCAAAGAGGACTTTTTTCGGTCGCCGGATTCTCCATCGTGTGATGGATGATCGGTCTGACAACTTGGTGTGGCAGGTGCGCTTGCCAGCTCTGGCTTCAGCCTATTTTCTGGCTTTAGAGGATCTGTGCGGGCAATATTTAAGACTTGCGACTGTCGCGAAGCGTCTCGATACACGGTGATGCCTTTCAAGCCGATGTCCCAGGCGAGAAGGTAGGCGCGTCTAATGTCATCATGGCTGGCTTCGACTGGAAAATTAATTGTCTTGGAGACGGCATTGTCGGTGAATTTCTGAAATGCCGCCTGCATTCGCACATGCCAGCTGAATGCAATGTCGTGGGAAGAGACGAACAACCTTTTGATGTCTTCAGGAATACCATCAACATCTTTCAATGTGCCGTTGAGAGCTATCTCTTGCATGAGCTCTCTTGTGTAGAAACCTCTCTCTTTTGCTATCTTCTCAAATAGTGGATTGACCTCGATGAGCTCTGTTCCGCCCATCACTCTGCGGATGTATGAGATTGCAAAAATCGGCTCAATTCCGGATGACGTACCGGCAATGATCGAAATGGTGCCGGTCGGTGCGATAGTAGTGACGGTGGCATTGCGGAGCTTGATGTCCTTGTCGTGCCAGGTTGAATATGGCCAATTAGGAAAGATACCGCGCGCTAGAGCAAGCTCGCGAGAGGCTTCGTGCGCTGTAGTCTGGAAGAACTGCATGAACGACTCGGCAAGTGAGATGGCTTCTTCCGAATCGTAGGCGACGCCAAGCATGATCAATGCCTCTGCCCAACCCATAATGCCAAGTCCGATGCGGCGATTGTTGAGCGTCGCTTCTTGAATGAATTGGAGAGGGTAGCTGTTGCAGTCGATAACGTCGTCTAGAAACCTTACCGAGAGCTTGATTGCTCTGCCCAATCTTTGCCAGTCGAACTCTTTTTTGTCTTGATTGACGAAATTCGCCACATTGATGGAGCCGAGATTGCAAGCATCGCCAGGTCCGAGTGGCTGCTCGCCGCATGGATTGGTAGCTTCGATATCTTCGGTGCCGGCGACAATCTGTCCGTCGTCCGTAAGCTGTGTCCGAATAGGATCGTGGGCGTTGATCCGATCGATAAAGATAACGCCGGGCTCGCCTGTGGCATGAGCATTGTCGACAATAAGATCAAAAATTTTCCTGGCTTCAACGCGCTTAACACTCAAGCCGCTTCTTGGGTGAATGAGATCGTACTCTCGATCTTCCTGAACAGCCTTCATGAATTCGTTGGTAACGGCGACCGAGATATTGAAATTATTGAGCTTATTGGTGTCGCGCTTGCACGAGATGAAAAGCTCGATATCGGGATGATCGACGCGCAGCATGCCCATATTGGCACCACGCCTGGTGCCGCCCTGGCGAATCGCTTCTGTGGCAGCGTCGTATACGGACATGAAGCTGACCGGACCGGATGCCACGCCGGTAGATGAGGCGACCGGATCGTTAGCGGGCCTTAGCCTGCTGAATGAAAAACCTGTGCCGCCGCCGGTCTTGTGAATCAGGGCGGCATTTTTGCAGGTCTCGAAAATACCCTCCAGCGAATCTGGAACCGGTAAGACAAAACAGGCAGACAGTTGACCGCCTTTCTTGCCGGCATTCATCAATGTCGGAGAGTTGGGCAGGAAGTCTCTCTGGTACATGAGGTCGAAGAACTCACCTGTGAGGTGCTCGACCTCCTGCCGGGACATGCGCTTTGCTTCAGCTTGCGCCACGTGCGAAGCAACGCGCTGAAACAATGTCGGGGCGTCTTCCTTCGGCTGCCCGTTAGCATCCTTGAGAAAATATCTTTTCTCCAGAACCTTAATGGCATTGTCTGAGAACACGTTGAACCCTCCAGCGGGGGACCACTGAACCTATTATACTACATTTGTATGGCGCTATATCTAGCGTCGGTCCCGTATGGGTCCACAATATACAGTGCTTGAACCGCTCTTTCGACGTTTTCAAGGTTAAAGGCTTGCCAGATTCTCTACTAATGTCCAAATAACATCAACTATGCCGACGAGATGACAAGGTATACCATTTACAAACATTCATAGGCGGGCATATATAGAGTCAGGAAGCCCTTCTCGAATAACTTGAATGTATAACGGACTTTACACAGTCGACTTCCACACTCATCTTCAGGACATTACGACTCAGATTAATCTCTGTCCTGAAGAGCGCAACACGTCCTTATTCAAGCTGGCTGAGCCGGTTTTTCATCGTATCCTTAATATAAGCGAACCGGTTCATGACTCTACTGCGCGCCATGTGGCAATGCACTTCAAAGGACGACTCAGTCGATACCTTTATGCCAGACTAGGCAAGCTTGGTCTCATAGAGGCAATGCGCCTGTTCAAGACTTATAGCGTCGATAAGTTGATAGAGCGAATGAACAACAACGGAATCGATCATTCGGTCATCCACTCTATAGAACCGCTTACGAAAACCGCCAATATCGTTGAGATGACACATTCAGTTAGAGAGCGTGTCTCCATCTTTGCATCGGTCGAAAAGGAAAACCCGGATCCGATAGGCTACCTCAAGCCCTTCGTCGAAGCGGGCACCATTGCCGGTATCAAGATTCATCCGATCGTCGGTGGCTTTGCCTGTGGTGAACTGGTATACAGAATGAAAGATGTGGTGGCTCTGGCTCAGGACAACAATCTTCCTGTGCTGATCCATACGGGACATATTCCGGTGGAGGCTCTGAAAGGGCTCGGCGGCTGCAGCGAGGTGCGCGCGCTCGAGCCGCTCATCGAATCATTTCCTAAGGCCAAGTTCATTCTTGCCCATATCGGCTGGGAGTCCTGGCGGCAGGTGCTGCAATTGGCGGCCGGGCACAAGCATGTCTATGTCGAGACGTCCTGGCAGCCGGCCGAGGTTATACGGCGCTCCGTAGACAAGCTCGGACCTTCGCGAGTCTTATTCGGTTCCGATTTCCCGCTATTCAATCAATCGATCGCTCTCAACCAGGTTAAAAGAGCCTTGACGCCGCGTGAGTTCGTGGAAGTAGCTTCGGTGAACGCCAGACGCTTGCTCAACCTACCGCGTGCCTGAAGTTGCTCCTGGCTGAGCTTGGGATTGTCGTAAGGCCATGAGCTCGAGGCGAGCTTTACCGCACGCTCTTATTGCGCGCGTTCAGTTAAGTGCACAAAAATATCGGCGTTGTGTTCAGACTAGATGCTGAGATTGAGGTTGGACGAATGTCCAGGATAGAGCTTAGCCTGCGGGTTGATGAAGGTGACCGCAAAGTTGACAGCTGTAGCGGCCTCGGCGGCTCCTGTGGCAATCAGTTTCAATTTTGCTGCGTGGGCGGCAATATCTCCAGCGGAATAAACTCCGGGAAGATTTGTCTCCATCTTTTCATTGACCGTGATGGCGTTTTTATCCATATCGAGACCCCACTGACGGAGGAAATCGAGGTTGATGACGAAACCGATGTTAATCAATAAAGCATCAACTTTCAGCGTCTCTTCTTTGCCGGTGCGGTTGTCGAATATAACAGCTTCTTTGATCTGACCGTTGCCATCGTTGCCATGAATGTCTTTGAGTTCGTAGAAGGTCTTGATGTTCACCTTGTTACGCTTCATCTCTTCCACGGAGCTTTGCACTGCGCGGAATTGATCCCTTCTGTGAATGAGAGTGACTTTGTTGGCTAAGACCGAAAACTCGTTAGCCCAGTCTACAGCAGAGTCTCCGCCGCCAATGATCAGAACATCTTTGTCTCGGAAGCGCTCTTTGCTTCTTACTGCATAAAAGATTGATTCGTCTTCCCAATCCGGCGGAACTTCCAGGTCGAGCCGCTTGGGAACGCAAGCGCCTGCACCCAGTGCCAACAAGACCGTCTTGCTCAGGTGATTTTCATTCTTGTCGCTGGAGACTTTCCAGAGCGTTTCACCTTCGTGGTCGATTCTCTCGATGAGCTGAACTTTCTCACCGAGACACAATGAGGGTTTAAAAATTGCTGCTTGAGTAGCCAGATTTTTTGCTAGATCCTTGGCCAAAATTTTCGGATGACCCGCAACGTCATAGACGTATTTCTCGGGATACAGCGCAGTTAGCTGTCCGCCAAGCTCTGGTAGCACATCGATGACTTTAGTCTTCAGACCTCTAAGTCCAGCGTAGAAGCATCCAAATAACCCTGTCGGGCCGCCACCGATGATTGTAATGTCGTAAACATCCATGCCTTTATCTTGGTCTCCAGGATATCCAACGTAGCCGATTGGTTATTGTAATACACTAAACGAGCTATATGGCGTAGCTCCTCACGAATGATGAAGGAGTCGCAACAGCTTTATTAATACGACGGGGGCAAAGACAACTACCAGGCATGAAGTATCGGGATCTCGGCCGGACAGGAATAAAGGTGTCGGAAGTAGGTTTTGGCGCCTGGGCGATTGGAGGAAACAGGCACGGCAACAGCTACGGCCCAACTGACGACAAAGCGTCGCTTGAGGCAATTGAAAAGGCTCTTGATTTGGGTTGCAACTTTTTCGATACAGCAGATGTTTATGGCTGGGGTCATAGTGAGGAGTTGCTTAGTAAGGCATTCAGGGGTAAACGTGACCGAATCGTCATCGCTACCAAGGGTGGTTCCGACTTCTATCAAGGATTCGGATTCCAGACGTTCAATGAAGAGTACATAAGGTTTGCACTTGACAAAAGTCTCGAAAGACTAAAGACGGATTACATTGATTTATATCAACTTCACAATCCGCCAGTTTCAGTTATTGAAAACGAAGAGACTTACGAGGTGCTTCAGAAGCTCAAGATCGAGGGCAAGATTCGGGCCTGGGGGCTGTCAGTGCGCAACTCTCGCGATGGTCAGATTGCCTTGATGGTGGCAAAACCGGACAGCATACAGGTTCCATACAATCTATTCACGACCGGTCCGGACGTCGATCTCTTTCCCTTGGCCTTGCAACTGGGTTGTGCAATCGTTGCCCGTGAGCCACTTTCCAACGGTTTTCTTTCCGGCAAG
>CAZISK010000441.1:0-6848 GCA_964541355.1 uncultured Candidatus Obscuribacterales bacterium | reverse complement strand
AATAGGATATTGAAAGAATATGAGAAAATCTGGGGATGAAGTAAACATACGATTGCGAATCGTCGTAGTTTCGATAATCAAAAAAAGGAGCTATATCAGGACTTGCTTTTACTCAGCATAGCTTTCACTTTCTCGATGTTTGATTCACTAGCTTCCATACGCCCTTCGCTACCTCTGTAAGTTTGCCAGTCGTGCTTGCTGTCTTTCGCCGTGAGGAACAGAATCCACTTGGACCCCTTTGACGGCATCAGACTCTCGGAGAAGCGGAAAGACTCGTCGACCTCACATGGGGACAGGTCGTGCACAATGTACCGCACGTTCAGTTTCTTGCCTGGTTCGAGCACGGGACCGGCATCCTTGGCTCGGTCTTGCTTGAGAACTGATTCAAGTTTGTAAGTTGCCGTGAGACCTAAGAAGTAAAGATCCTCACTCGAACGGCCCGTGGTCGGCTCATGCCCCTGATAAGAAGCAAGCACAACATGTGGGGACCGTGCGGCCTCGTCCAATGACGCGCTTGGCATTGGTTCTGCAAATACTGCGCCACAGAACGTGCCAGCTATAGCTGTAATCGAAAAAACGAGACCTCTGCGCATATTTTATGCCTCCGACAGGTGCTAACTGGCTTGTAGAGACTTGGTAGGACATGTTAATTGAGGCATCCGCAACTCTCCAGAATCGGATTGACAGTCGCTTCTGCTGTCAAGGTGCGGATTGTGCGGGCTCAATAGCCAGGATCGGATCCTTGCCAACCCAATCCTTATTCCACAAAACCGGCGTCTGCAAGTTAGCTCTGTCCCTGAGCACCTCTGATTCGACAAGGAATTTGAGCTGTCTATAAGCTTCAAGAATTGTGGTCTTAGTATCATTTACTTGCAACGCTTCAATGAGTCTTCGCGTAAACACGCTGTTCTCGTAGCTCTTCGATTCCCAGGAGACCTGCTCGGCTAGCGAGGAACACAAAACCATCTGGCCGCTGCCTATGCTCAATTGCTCGGGAGCCATTCCAGCAATTCGGAAAAGAGCTTTTCCGCCTTGGGCCGCGGCACCAGAGTGACAAACGTCCAGAACCAGTATAACTCGGTCAGATTTTACTTGCTCCTTGATCATCTTGGTCAACCATTGCATGGGAATTCCTGTTCCGAGGAGACTGTTTTTATTCGTGTCGTGAGCCACCAAAAAGTTGACACCGCCGGCGGCATCCATGGAACTGCTTCCATGGCTCGAGATGTAGACGAGCACCAGATCATCTTTCTGTGCAACCTTTCCGAGCCACTTATCGCCCAACATTCCGATGATGTCTTCTCTGGTGGCTTGTTCGTTGGTCAACAGCTTGACGTGATCGGACTTAAACCGCTGATTCGCAACCAGAAAATTACTGAAATCGGTGGCGTCTTTTGCAGCATATTTTAAATTGATCGATGGGTCCTTGAAGTTGCTTATGCCGATTGCAAGGGCCCATTTGTCTCTGATAGGACGGTCCGTGCCACCATCGAAGCTCACTGGGATTTGCGCTGCTGGTTGTGCCACGACAGAGCTGCCAGGCAGCTTGGCACGGATGCTGTTTGCACGCTGAGTAAGCGGGGCGGCTCGATCGCTCTGCCCTTGAGACTCGAATGCATTCGCCAGTGAAAACAGGTCTGCTGCTACTTGCGGTGCGCTGTCTCCGTACAGTTTCTCATCGATAGCCAGTGCTTTGTTCAAGAATTCTTGTGCCTGAGCAAATTTCTTTTGTTTTAGATAAATGTCACCCAAGTCTCTGGCACTGTCGGCGGTGACGGCATGATCTTGACCGAGTACACGCTCCGCAAGCTGCAGAGCTGTCTTGAATTGAGGCTCTGCTTCCTCGAGCCTGCCTTCGCGCATGTACAGATAGCCCAGGTCGCGCGCGGTAACGGACCGGTCGGGATGGTCCGGACCGGTCAAGCTGTTAACCACTTCAAGAGAGGCTTTCAGACGGGCTTCAGCTTCTCTATAGTCACCCTGCTCTAATTTGACTCGAGAGAGGTTGCGCATTATCTCTGCGACCTCGAGGTTATTAGCACCTAATGTGGTGCTAGCGGTCGCCAATGCTTTTTCCAGTAACTCCGCCGCTTCCTTATATTGACCATCTTGCCGTTTGATATTTCCAAGGGCGGCCTTGGCACGAGCCACGAAGACATTGTCCTGCCCGTTGTATAGAACCTCTTCGGTCTTGATCGCTTTGGCGGCGAGCTCTTCAGCGTCCTTGTATTTTCCTTCATCACAAAGAACGCTGGCCAGGTTGATTTGCAGTTTTGCTACTTCTGGATGCTCCTCCGTGAGTGTGAGCGTCATGACCTCGAGAGCTTCACGAAGTATCTTTTCGGCTTCTGCATACTTTGACTGTTTGCAGTATGCTCCTGAGAGCGCAATCAGCGTCATGGCGTAATAAGTATGGTTCTTACCGAATATTCGAGCGCAACTATTGACCGATTCCTTGTAAGCTGTTTCCGCCTCTGTATATTTTCCCTTCAATAAAGCATTGAAGCCGGTATTGAAACGGCAATATGGGATCGCGAGAGTTTTGCTGTAACTTTTACTCTTAGCCAGTGATATGGCTCTTTCTAGATACGGCTGGGCTTCATCAAGTTTTCCCCACTCCAAATAGAGCCGACAGAGATTGTTGACAGGAAGATAGGGAGTCGAGCCACCAAGAGCGTCTGCCTTCTGCCAGTATGATTGCGCCTGGGAATAGTCTCCGCGATCCATGTACAGAGTTCCCATGTCATTGAGGATCGTCGGTGATATCAAATCCTTCTTCACCTTCTCGCTGAATGAGAGCGCCAGGTTGTATGTTTTCTCCGCCTCTTCGAACTGTCCCAGGCATCGCAAACATTCTGCCAACCCGAGATATCCTACGGCTCTTTCCTGATTGGAATATTTCCCTTCCTTGTCAGCAGCCTCATTGGCCTGACGGTAGAACCGAAGCGCCATCCGATAGTTACCATTGTTGTATTCCTGGAGACCTCGTGAACCTGCGCTTATCGCCACGTCTCTTTGCGCATGAACCGGAGCCGGACAGGCTATGTGAAAGGTAGTCAAGAATAGAATTGCGAGTAGGATTGCCATGAATCGAAAAGTCTCCTCAGCTAGCCGTTGGCCGCTCTGTCACAATCAGACATTCTACAATGCGCTGAGAATCTGGAAGGTCAGAGTGTCGATGCGTGCTTAACATCGAGAATCTGGGTGTTAATGAGATGTTCACTCCAGTCGGACTGCAAGATGAGAGGGACTCTCAAGATTTTGGCCGGTTGGTTGACGAGGCTGGATGGCGCGACTAACTGTGTTGCAGTTATAACGAACTGGTTGGGTTTGCTATCGAGCAAACGGCCCTGAATTACATTGACAGGCGAGCCATCCGGAACGGGCGGATCGGCGGTGATGGCGACATTTGCACCCAAAGCGATATTACCTTCTTTGAACCCGTTGTTGATCGTTAGAATGCCACCACTGCCGGTGAACGTTACAGGCCCGTCAGCTGCTACACCAGGTCCATTTATCACCACCTGTCCACCGCCTGTCTCCTGAATGGTGACATTGTCAAACGGACCCTGGTTGTCTAAAGGCGATCCCGTTGGTCCGACGGATATATCGACATTACCCAACCCAGCTGACTTTGCGAATGTGAAAACGTTGCTGTTCTCTGCAAACGAAATCTTGCTACTGCTTTTGGTGCCTGTATTTTGTAATGTCAGACCGTCACTGGCTCTAACATTGCCAGCAACTGTCAGAGTGCCACTTTCAACTTGGGCTAAGAAAGTACCGTTATCTGCGAGAGCATCCGTCAATCTCATACTGGCGACACTCTCCACTCGCGCAGTGTTGATTGCGTGAATAGTGAAGTCCGTCTCTTTTTTCGAAACCGATCGCACAAACACATTTTTTCCAAGTCCTGTAAAATTACCAACATTATCCAGTAGCACTGGAGCACCGGATGTGCCGACGCCGCCTCCGCCATCTATCAAAGTAAGTTTATCCAGTGAAGAAAATTGACCACTAATTGGAGTAGCGGTCGGACTCGTCTTTTCTATAGTGAGTTCACTTGAAGCAGAAACAGTACCGATGTTGCTGAAGTCGGGGGCTTGCAAAATTATGCACATGCCTGTAACGCTGTTGATATTCAGAGGTCGAGCAAGAGAGCTGATCCACACGTCGTCTTCTCCATAGAGATTGACTTGAGGTCCGCCGCCTGCGCCCGCACCCACAACGGTAATGTTAACTATGTCGCCCTTTGCATTGACGTTGAGTACATCGGCTGTATCAACAAAGAGGTCTTCGTTCAACCTGCCGACGATCGTACTCGTTATAGTAAGATCACCTGACCTGATCGGACCTGGGTTGAATCCAGAAACCACTGAATGAGCATCGAAGACAAATGAGTCCGCCTGCAACTCACTCTGCACATAGAGCTCACCGCCGGCAGTAAAGTTGCCGGTGCCGGACAGAAGAATATCATCACCGGCAACGAATTGGTATGTATAGATTCCGGCACCCTTCGTTGTTTTTGAAGAGGCAACCAGTTGCGACCCGCTCCGAATGCCTTGAGCGCTATAGTCGATTGTAAGTTTCTTGTCCGATGAGACAGGTTGAGCGGTAACCACGGTCAAGTTGCCCGCAGTGCCGGCACCTCCTGTGGTGTTGATCACTCCCGTTTCGATTGCGTAATCCGATTTACCACCTGCGACTAGAACGACATTTCCATTTGACCCGTTGCCGAAGCCCCCGGTGAAAATCGACGCTGCTTTGAGGTCGATGAGCCCGCTACCGGTAGCCTTTCCGGCTAGGGCGAACATATTGATATTCGCGCCGTTGTTATCGCCTACTGGGGCAGCCTCATCTGCAATGGCGGAAACAGTTACATTGTTACCCAATAGAATGCTTCCGCCCGTTTTAGATGCCTTGCCGGATAACGAGATCGCGCCTGTGGTACCAGGCGGAACGGTCGGCGAGTCGCTACCGCTAACTGGTGTGATTGCCGCTCCAGCAATTAAGGTGATATCGAAACCCTGATTAGAATTGCCAGCCAAGATATCGACGTTGCTAGAGACACTGATATCACCAGCGCCTGCAATTACGAGCGCCTCGGATACCGTGATGTCTCCAGTAATGGAGATTCCGCCCTGGCTGTTGAAAAAAGTGGGATCACCGGTCAGGCATACCGTGCCAATGTTCAGGTCAGTAGTAGCGGCCAACACATGTGCTGCATTCCCTGTTTCATTAACCATCCCGGTGAGCTGGTTGACGCTGACACTTGCCAGACCGCTGCCCGAATTGAGGTTGAGTTCTTTGCTGAGCAAATCGCCACCATTGACGGTGCTAGAGAAATGACCGGCGTAACCAGGAGTTCTCACGTTGATGGCGCCATTGATAGCACTCAGGGTCCCCTTGGTGTTGTCAATGTTGGTGTCAAAATCGCCATTGATGTTGATATCACCGGTTCTGGACTCAGTTAGACCTCGGTTGTGAACAGTAGGAGTCGCGAGGTTGACATTTCCCGCAGCTCTAATTGTGCCAATGTTGTCAACGGAGGTACTGGCTGTAAGGGTCAGGCTTCCATTCGAACTTATTATTCCTTCGTTCTTCAAACTTCCTGTCGCTTCTAGTGTCAGATCGACATCAGAATGAATGGTGGCTCCAGTGGTGTTATTGATATTGTCTGCAGCGATTGTACCGTGCTTGACGCTCCCATCGGTGGATAAAGCGTGAATGGTCCCATAGTTGTCCAGATCGCCCAAAAGTCTAAAATCCGAGTGCTTGCTGAAGTCACCATATGTAGTGACATTTGCGGCGACGACGAAATTGGCAGCGCGCAGAACATCATGTTTGGCTGTGAGGGCGCTCAGATCGACTTCTCCACCAGTCGCGCACCCAGCTTCGTTAATTGATATCTGTTGACTTCCAGCAGCCAATACTTGTTTAACAGCCACATACTCTGCTGCTGACACCTGGCAGCCGGCGCCAAGAGTCTTCTCCTTGTCTCCTATCGTGATCCTGACCGATTCAAAGTCACGAAAGAGATTCTTGCCGAGGACAATGTTCCTACTATCAGAATTTAGATCCAGATCCAAACCTTTTCGCAGCTCGATTTTAAAACCATTACTATCGGCTTGGCTCGACTGTCCGCGTGCGCGAATGTCTC
This sequence comes from uncultured Candidatus Obscuribacterales bacterium, assembly GCA_964541355.1. GTDB lineage: Bacteria > Cyanobacteriota > Vampirovibrionia > Obscuribacterales > Obscuribacteraceae > JADYXR01. The sequence goes on along the minus strand of CAZISK010000441.1, from coordinate 691 downwards.
GATGATTCATAGTCTTTGGCAACCAACTCGGTTGTAAAACACAATTGACTATTTCGTCCCGCCCCTGGACTAGGGGCAGAACCTGAACGCGAGTGTTGTCTCCACGCCGCCGATTCTCGTTAAGTCTCTCTCTCAGGGCGCTTCTGTTCATGTCGGGATTTTGCCTGCGTAACTCCCTGAACTCTGCCCTCCGACCGTTGCCTGGATTTGCGCTGGCCGAAGACGCGCTCGCCAGAAGCAGCAAACTGCTGACGAGAATGGTCGAACCCTTTAACAAATGGATGCCGTCATTCTTGGTTTTTCTGGACATAGATTCACTCTCCCGCTTCGTAATGACGAACCGACCGCGCAAACTCGTACTGGGTTGTGCAGATTTACCCAGACCATTCATCCCAGTACAAACCGTTTAGATTATCACAATCCACTCGCAGGCGTACGACTCCGCTCGAAAAAATCAAACGGCGGGCATTCAACTCGCTTCGCGTCCCTCAGCAAGTTGTTTGAAGCGCGCTCTTCACTATAACCGACTGCCCGAGCTCGACTACGACCCTTCGCTCCGTCGAGCTGGCTCGGATAGTATGCGATGCAGCTTAGCGTTGCTGACTATGCGATGCAGTACAGACTACTTTGCTGGGGGCTTTTTGAAGCTGTAGTCCAGCAGAGAGGACTCGGACTCCATCGTTGCCGTTTT
>CAZISK010000440.1:0-6860 GCA_964541355.1 uncultured Candidatus Obscuribacterales bacterium | reverse complement strand
CCGCGCGGAATTGATCCGGCCAAGCTCGACTCGATTTGGTTAGTTGAAGACTACGGTCAGAAATGCGAAAATCTCATATCCAAGTCTGATGGAATTGTTTTCACGATTGGCAAATTGAAGCGCTGGTTTCATCCGCTTGCCACCATATTTGGTTTACAACCAAAATGGCTTAGAGATTTTCAGTATCTGACGCTCGCATCCATACGATATCGAATCTACGGAAAGATGGATCAGTGCCTGCTTCCGAACCCAGACAGCGAAAAGAAATTCATCGACTGCTAAATTGTATCCTCGCCAAAACAGTAAGCGGCAAATAGCTGTCTCTTGAGACGAGCAAATCCGCCGAGTGGATATTTGCGCATTTCGAAAATTCGAATTGGCACATCTGTGTTTTGAACGAAAACGTAGACGACTAAAGGCGTTTGGCTAATCGCTCCCAGGTCTGGAAAGGAAAATCGACAGGGTTCTTCTTCGTTCAAACCGGCGATTGGGATCGATGCTTCGCGCACGACTTCATTGGCTTGGCTGACTATCCTGATACACAATTCGCCTTTCTTAGACGGCATGTCGACGACGGGCGCCAATAGAAGCGAGTGCAGACCTGCTCTTCCGAGGACGATCTCGTACTTGAGATTGGTCATTCTGACCAGGTTGAGACTTGGAAGCAAGCGGTAATCTTTGAGGTTGCCACCAAATATGATTGTGTCATCCTTGAGCTGCTCATAGGCAGGATGCATCAAATGCCAGGCATCGAACCTGTTTCGAAATCTGTCGGACCAATATACAAGCCGACGCTGGCGGAACACATCCAGCTCCTGGGCGAGCTGTTTTCCTTTCTCCTCCAGAATCCGGTTCTTCGATTCGAGCTCATCAATCCTTTCGAGCAACTCCGTCTCACGAAGAGAATGCTCGGATCGGCCGGAGCGCTCGGAGCTGGGCGCCGAGCTTTTGTCGCCACCCACAAATGTGAACATGCTCTCATCAACAATCATAATGTCTTTTTATGATGCTTTTCGAGGGAAGAGGCGGCCACTGACAATACGCATGACAGCCAGGTTTTACGCAGTACTGTAGCACCAGGCGGCACTTAGTGCATTGAATCGCTCTTGTATTTGCATTGCATACAGCCGAAAATAACCTTTTCATACTGCGTCCACGCCCACTAAAGAGGCTTTCGCGTGCCTGTTACCCTAATCACGCCAGTTGAATTGAATCAGGCCATCGCAGAGCAGCTTGCCCTGACTGTGATCGACTGCCGCTCGCAGACTGTTTTTGCGGAGCATCACATACCAGGTGCAGTCAGGGTCGACTGGGAAGCCTGGTGTGAAAAACCGAAGCGCAGAATTAAAGAAATTCTAACCAGTCCTGGATATTGGGGAAAGCTCGCCGATCCCTTCCAAGCCAACTTCGTGGAAAGGCTCGAAGAGCTTGGCGTAAGGAGCGATTCACGCATCGTAGTCTACGCAGACGCAAAAGCGTCTAAAGGGCGAGAAGGAAGAGTAGCCTGGATGATGGCATATCTCGGCGCACCGAATGTCAGCCTTTTGAATGGCGGCTTTCCAGCTTGGCTGGAGGCTGGACTGCCAGTGGAGAAAGGGAATGCTTCCGCGCGAAGCGGATCGTTCACCCTCGATTTACAGCCACAACGCCGATGTACGACCAAAGAGCTGGTCAAGCGTTTATCGAGTGAGGAGCGTCCTCTACTGATAGACACCCGCAGCCCCAGTGAATTTGACGGTCATCTATTCTGGTATCAACCCCGAACCGGAAGAATTCCGGGCTCGCGATTGCTTCCTTTCGATGCAGTCTTTCAGACCGACGGCAAGCACTTTGTCTCGAGCGCGGAGTACGCTAAACTTCTTCCGGAAAGCTACGACGGCAGGAAATCGGTGGCAACCTATTGCGAAGTAGGCGTTAGAGCAGCAACAGTGGCACTTTTACACGAAATATATACAGGACAGATAACGCAAGTATATGACGGATCAATGATGGAATGGTCTGTTGACACCAGGCATCCAGTAGAGCGCGGTAGTAAACATCCACAGTGAGAGCAATGAGCAAAGTCCACAACACAACTCGGTCAGCCCTCCTCCTTCTCGCCCTGACTCCATGGCTATCGGCAAGTGCTGCTGAGCCTGCAAAGCCAGGTCACAATAGCCAGGTCGCCATACTGGTGAAGAAAGGAATAGGCAAGGTTAAGGAGTCCGACTATCATCAAGCAGTCAGTTTTTTCAACGAAGCTCTCACCCTTGATCCGCGCAGCTACGACAGCCTCGTTAACCGTGGATGGACGTTCCGCCAGATGGGCAATCTCGAAAGAGCAATCAATGACTATTCAAGCGCGATCAAAATTCAACCAACAAAACCGCAGGTCTACCTGAATCGGGGATGGTGTCAGAAGCGGCTGGGGAAATACGACGAGGCGCTCGACGATTTTAACAAAGCAATTGAGATCGACCCAAGATACATCAATGGTTATCGCAATCGCGGCTCTCTCAAATTGAAGATGGGAGACTACCCCGGCGCTATAGCCGACTTCAATCAGCTGCTCCTTCTCGATCCGGATGCAAAAACCGAAGTCACCAAGTACGTTCCGCCGGAGCTGTTAGAGGCACCAGGAAAATTGGCGCTCGATCCGAAGAGTCTGGCGAAGACCGGCACTCAACTTGCTCAAGCCTTCAAGGGAAGCTCGATTCAAATCAACGAGAGCGACCTCGCCAAGCTGAACAATAGAGCGGCGCAGGCAATCAAAACTGGTGAGTTTGCCACAGCTATCGGTATCCTCGAGGGTATCAACAAAACGAAGCCGGACTACAATTTCGCACGAGAGAATCTGACTACTGCCTACAACAACCAGGGCTTAAAACTGGCGACACAACACCCAGATCAATCAGCAGAGCAGTTTAGAAAGGCGCTTTTCTATTCTCCACAGCAAGGTGCCGCCAGAAATAATCTCAACGAAATTCTGAAAAGCCTCGGTAAAGACCCAGAGTCTGACAAGGTTCGCATAGCCGTCGGCGAAGAGCTCAGACAAAAGGGCGACTACAAAGGAGCGTTCGTGGAGTACATGGAAGCGCTCCGACTCAATAATGGTCCGGAAGCGCGGCAGAAGATTGCAGAAGTCTGCGCTTTAATTGATCAGTCGAAGGAAGGCTCGCCAGGCAAAAATCCAGATGTCGCAGCACAAGCTTCACCCTCAGCGAAAATAGTTGCGCAGGAGACACCGCCGCCAACAGAGTCGGCGACTACCGCAGTATCCTCGGCGGCGACAGAATCTCCAACACCGGCTGCGACTCCGGCTTCAGAGACCCGTTTAGAACGGATAGCTGCTACAGATACAGAAACTGCTGAGACGTCCGCTCCAGCAACAACACAACGCACAGAGGTCGCTTCCGCGTTGACCAATACTGCAAGCGATGCCTCTAGCGTCATCCCAGCGCTGGCACCATCCTCAAGCTTTCGCACAGCTTCTCCGACAACGGTCGCAGCGCTGGCATCATCAGCAGAAGTCGGCAACTCATTCACCAACGTCCCACAACATTTCGAAGAAGATGAGGCGACCGCTCCAAAAAAGGTCAGAATTGCATCGAAAGAGTTCATCCAGGAAAGCGCTAAAGCCTTGTCGCTCAATCAGGATCCTGTTGGTCTGGACAAAGACACAATGCGCCTGAAATGGCACAATCGCATAAGTAAAGGCGACGAGCTTTTCGAGCAGGGCAACTACACCGAAGCAGAGACGGAGTATAAAGACAGCCTGGTGTCCGCACGCAAGCTCGGGGAGAACAGCACCGAACTGGCCGACAGTCTCGAAAGACTATCTAGAATTTTCCTCGTCCAAAAGCGCCCGGTAGAAGCATTGAGTCTACTGGAGCAGGCTTACAGTCTTCGCAAGGAAAAGTCTGATTCAGGAGACGATCCCTCGCTGGCTCGCTTGGGCAAGAAGGTTTTGACATTGCGAGGCATGCTTTATCCGAAAGATAAGAAAGAGGATAAAGACGAAGCGGACGACGAAGGCGAAGAGAAATCAAAAGCCGAACGTCCGCACGCAAAGAGGACCCAGGACCAGGAGATGGAAGACTTCGAAACGCAGGAAACGACTCGTCCATCAATGGACGATTTCCAGAGATAGTTACTGAGTTGTATCGGTCACGGCTTTTATATGCCGGCGGGGCGGGACGCCGGCGCACCCATTGGCGCATCGCTCTCAGAGCGGCTCCTCAGAAGCTGAGCTTTACAAATGGATGAGGAACAGGCGTCACTTCCCGCGTAGATACTGGGAAGGCCAGTTGACTTCGGCGCCCAATTCGGCGGCGGCTTTTAGAGGCCAGTACGGGGTGCGCAACATCTCACGGGCAAGCAAAACGATATCGGCCTGACCTTCGGCGATGATTTCATTGGCTTTCTGAGGGTCGGAGATTTTTCCCACAGCACCGGTCATGACACCAACCGACTTCTTGATAGAACTGGCGAATGGAACCTGGAAATGCGGACCTTCATTAGGCATTCCTTTTGGTGACACGAAGCCGGACGAACAATCAATTACATCGGCACCAATAGACTTTAGCTTTCGAGCCAGCGCTATCGACTGTTCGATGTCCCAGCCACCCTCGATCCAGTCGACTGCCGAGATTCGCACGAACAGCGGCATCTCATCAGGTATCACCTGGCGCACAGCTTCGCAGACATTGACTGTAAGGCGCATCCGATTTTCTAAACTGCCACCATAGTTATCGACTCTCTGATTCGAAATTGGAGAAAGGAACGAATGCAGAAGATAGCCGTGTGCGCTGTGCACCTCGATGACGCGAAAGCCGGCTCTTAGAGCGCGCTTCGCAGCCAGCCGGAACAGCGTGATGGTATTCTCGATCTCACTTTCCGTCAGTTGATGAGGGACCGGATAGCCGTCATTGAATGGTATCGGAGACGGTCCAACGACTTCCCAACCGCCCTCATCGGGGCTGAGCACCTTTCGACCCTTCCACGGAGTTTGAGTCGAGGCCTTGCGCCCCGCGTGAGCTAATTGAATACCCGGAACACAATCCTGTTCGGAGATGAACTTTGAAATGCGTTGGAATTGTACAACGTGGTCTTCGCTCCAGATCCCCATGTCGTCGGGAGTTATTCTGCCACGAGGTTCAACGGCGGTGGCCTCGACAAAAACCAAACCGGCTCCGCCGACCGCTCGGCTGCCCAGATGCACGAGGTGCCAATCGTTGGCCAGTCCATCTATGGAAGAGTACTGGCACATCGGCGACACAGCAATTCGATTTTTTAAAGTGACACCGCGGATAGTGAGCGGCGAAAACAGATCACATTTTTTCATACCAAACCGGACCGTCTGCGTCGTTACCAGCTGCCTCGTCCGGCTTTGCTCCATCAGCATCAGCGGTATCGTCCGCCATGTTCGAGACTAAACGAATGTAGTGCTTTGCCATTTGCGAGCACTCTTCATCGGTCCAATCCTGCTTGCGAAATTCATCAAGGATTGCGAAGACCTCTCTACGTGCGCCGCAGCGGGAGACTCGCTCCAACCAATTCGAAAGATTCGCCGCTTCCGACATATACTCTAGCTCCGTGGCCGTTTATTGACACGAATTGATAATAGCAATTCGCGGCGCTCCTTGGGACCGCCGCGAAACAGAGTAATACAACTCTTAGAAGGAATTATTCTTCCAGTGTGCCGAGGCTGAAGGAGTCCGGATGGAACGGTTGTTGGAAACCACCGCTGACACCGTTCTTCGTGCCGTAATAAATACCTTTAGCTCCGCCGACGACCATGCTGGCAGGAAGCGTTACGAGGCTGACCATAGCGCAAACAGGACCGTTGTCCTTACCGCCGAATTTCTCACCTACTTTGTCGGCTGCTGATTGGGTATAGGAGACATAAGTCTTATACGTTTCTCTCACAACGGCTACTGGTGTGCCAATAACAAGACCGGCACCGATACCGCCGACGCGAGTAACCATCAACGAGCCCTGCGTAACCATTTCAAGAGGCTCTTCTTCCGCTAGCGCGGGCATTGAGAACGAACCAAGCACTGCTGCGATCGCAAGCCCAGCTCCCAATTTAAATCTTTTCACGACCTTCCTCCCCTGGAGTTCCTAAATGTACTTTCCCTTAAGCTTTTTGCTGATCTACTAAGTACTTGTGGCTTAATGGGTAGATGCAGTTTGTCATCACGACCACATGCCATCTCGACTCAAATAGTACACGAGATGAAGGGATAGCGACAGAAGGAACTTAAACTCTCTTCGTTATTGACATCTCAAAAAGTTTAACTACCAAACCAGTTTTCTACAAAAATCGACGCAGCAATTCTCCGCCCAGAATCGATCGACCATTGCAACCGCCCGCGGTATCGCGCCTTCTTCGTTTTTCTGCGAATCGCGCCTTTGATTTTTCGGAGCCCCTACGAAACCAGCATGTCCACCGCATATAGGAGCGAGTATCGTTATATTCTCACCAAGCAGTTGCGGCGAGTCAAAGGATGAAAACGGGACGATCGGATCATCTTGAGCCGTGACGATCAGCACCGGAGCTTTGACATGTTGCATCATCTGCAGTGCACTGGCGCGAGCATAGTACTCGGCAGCTGAGCCATATCCCCCGTCCGGTGCGGTATATGCATCGTCAAACTTCCGAATTGTATTTATTGATGGAAGCAAACCCACGTCAAAGACACCCCGCTGAATTTCGTTTTTCGCGAGAATTTTCGCTTTGAGCGACCGGAGAAAATTCAATTCATAAACGCGATTGAACCCTTTCTCGATCGACTCTACACACGCGGGCAGGTCGAGCGACGGCGATACCGCGCAAACAGCGGCAAGCCAACTCTCATTGAGCTGTGAGACTTCGGCAG
>CAZISK010000439.1:0-6861 GCA_964541355.1 uncultured Candidatus Obscuribacterales bacterium | reverse complement strand
CAACATGTCCTGGTGGGAGCACCTGTCGGTCTCGGTTCCGATGCTGCTGAATGTCGGGTTGAGCGGCGTGCCGTTTTGCGGCGTTGATGTCGGCGGTTTTGGCGATGACTGCTCGCCTGAGCTGTTGGCTCGCTGGTACGGCCTTGCCATGTTTTATCCATTTTTCAGAAATCATTGCTCCAAGGCCGGCGCCGAGCAGGAGCCCTGGGCGTTTAATCAGCGCGTCGAGGATGCGATTCGCCATTTCGTCGAGACGAGATATCGCCTGTTGCCGTATTTCAGAGGTCTATTCTGGGAACACATTCGTACCGGCGCACCATTGATGCGACCGATCATCTGGGATTATCCGGAGGATCAATTCGCGGCCGAAATCGATGACGAGTTCTTGTTCGGCAGAGACATTCTGGTTACGCCTATAGTCAAGCGCGGACAGACCGAACGCAGCGTCTATCTACCGCAAGGTTTGTGGTATCCATTCGAGGGTGGAGAGCCACTCGAGGGTGGCCGGTTACACAAAGTCGGGTTTGATCTAGACGAGGTACCGGCATTCATTAGAGAAGGCTCGATTATCCCGTTTGTCGATCTGATTCAGAGCACCGACTATTATGATCTCGCACCTATCACGTTCAAAGCCTGGGGCGATCATGCAATCGGACTGTACCTCGATGATGACGGGATCAGCTTTGAGTATGAGGAAGACGGCTACAACGAATGGCTATTGCGATATGACAACGGCCAGTTCTCTAGCAACCTTGTCAATTTCGGCTACATTGCTCCCGAGAGGGAGTACTACTTTCAGCACGGTTTGAGGAAAGAGCGGGTCCAGTTGGCTCGCGAGTGAGTGAGTCGGGTTGTCACTCTTTCTCCACTCTTGCTCTTTTGATATTGTTAAGAACCATTAACGGAGCGTCATAGTAAATGATCTAAACTCTACTTGGTTGGCTGGGTGGAGAAGATTTCTGTGGATACTTTTGTGACGTCTACGCCGGTTAGTTTGACTGAGTCGGGTTATCCTTCGGGTGTTGTGGGTTTGCTGTCCGACCAGGTGCGGTCTAGACCGACCAATCCTGCTATCTACTTCCAGGACCTGGAGGTGAGCTATGCCCAGTTGGGCAACCGGGTCGGCATAATCGCGAAGTCGCTTGTCGATGCTGGTATCAAATACGGTGACAAGGTCGGCGTATATTTCCCCAATCATCCAGATTTTGTCTCAGCATTTTTTGCGGTGCTCAGTATTGGAGCAACGGTTGTACCGATCAACCCGCTTCTGAAGAGCGAAGAGATTGCGCATATCCTGTCGGATTCAGAATCCAGCGCCGTGATTGTTCACGAACGGTTGACCGGCGAATTGGATGCGTCGCTCGCGAGCCTCGAAAAGCTTCACAACGTATTTATCCTGAGCTACAAAGATGTCGGCGGCGTTTCCATGCGTCGAGACCTGACGGTGACCAGGTTGAGCGATGCCGTTTTGTCCAATGCTCAAAGCGATCCGCTCCGTTCGAAGTTTCTGGCGGAAGGGCTTTCTGTCCCACTCGATCACCTTGCTGTTCTTGTCTATACTTCCGGCACAACCGGAAAGCCGAAGGGTGCGATGCTGACTCACGGCAATCTGCTCTCAGCCGTCAGTATGAAACGTGCAGTCCTGCAATTCAGGGAAACGGATCGTGTTCTTGCGGTCCTGCCGCTCTGTCATATTTACGGGCTTGGCGTAGTCATGTTAGGCATGATCAGTCAGGGCGGCGCAATGGTAATTTGCGATCACTTCGAGCCGGTGTCGGTTCTTACCGAGATCCAGAACAAGCGCGTCACCGTGATTCCAGCTGTTCCGGCCATGTACCAGTTCATGGCGATGGAGTTGGAGAGGAAAGCTTACAATCTGTCGAGCCTCCGTTATGGCTTGTCGGGCGCAGCACCTCTGGATATAGAGCTGCTACAGCGCCTCGATCAGGCGTTTGGGGTGCCTATCTTGGAAGGATACGCTTTAACCGAGACCGCTTGTATTGCCACGATCACACCAATTAGTGGACCTCGCAAACCTGGTTCTGTCGGTCCGAAAGTACCTGGAGTCGAGCTTTATGTAGTCGATGCGAAGCTTCGCCCCCTTCCTGTCGGCAAGGGCAATGTCGGGCAGGTGGCAGTAAAAGGCCCCAACGTTATGGTCGGCTATTACAAGCAGCCTGAAGCGACTGAAGAGAGTATGAAGGGTGGTCTATTCCTGACCGGAGATCTCGCTTATTTTGACGAAGATGGTTATCTCCATATCTGTGGAAGGACGAAAGAGCTTATCATTAGAGGCGGACAAAACGTCTATCCTCGTGAGGTCGAGACTGTAATCACGCGTATGGAAAGTGTGCTCGAAGTTGCTGTCCTCGGTGTGCCGGATAAATATATGGGAGAACGGGTGAAGGCTGTGGTTGTGCCCAAGTCCGGTCGAACTGTGACGGAAGAGGAAGTGAAAGATTTCTGCTCTCAATTCCTGGCATCGTATAAAGTGCCGAGAGTGGTTGAGTTTAGAGATATGCTTCCGCGTAACTCGACCGGAAAAGTGCTTAAGCGTTTACTGGTCTAAGGATCTATTGAACGTATAATTGAATTGTGGAGCAATCGCAACTGTTTTGTTGATGTGCGGAACTCCCTGCTATTTTTTGAGGCACATGGATATAGAAAATCCAAACCTGACCGTTGTCATTGTCGAGGATCAAGAGATCACCAGAGTAGGGCTCAAAGTCATTCTCGAGTCCACGTATGGCTTGAAAATAGTAGGTTTGGCCCGGGATGGCGAGGAGGCGGTCGCGATGGTGCTGGAGAGATTGCCTGCTGTCACATTGATGGATATCGGATTGCCAATATTGAACGGTATAGAGGCGACCAAGAAAATCAAAGCTCAAGATCCGCTGCGCAGGATAATAATGTTGACGTCACATGACGACGATCGGCATATCTTTGCGGCACTGGCAGCCGGAGCAGACGGCTACTGTTTGAAGGAGGCGCCCGCGAAACAAGTGGTCCAGGCCATCAAGGCGGTAAATGAAGGTGCTGCCTGGCTTGACCCCGGTATTGCCAGTCGTGTTTTGCGCGCCATCGCCAATGGTGGCAAACAGAAAGAGGAATGTGATAATAAGACTCCATTGCCGCCTTCCACCTTATCGACGCGTGAGTTGGATGTTTTGCGCTTGGTGGTAGACGGTCGCACCAATCAGGAGATTGCCGACAAATTAGTGTTGAGTGTGGAGACGGTCAAAACTCACATGCGTCATATTATGGAAAAGCTGGCTGTCTCGGATCGAACACAAGCGGCCGTCAAGGCTATGAGAGACGGATTGATCTAGCAACTAGTTGTGAAGCTAGGATCTCATTCCTAAGGGCGACGCAAGGCGTCTTTCTCGTAGGAACCTCATCGGATCAGGATTCTTTTAACTGCCATAGGCAAAACAAAAACACCACTTAGATTGCTCTCAAGTGGTGTTTTGCTATTGTCTGATATGCCTCTTGCGGAGGCTCAATATCTCACTACGCGCTTATCAGATGTCTACGTAATGCGGGCTCACTTGCTACCGTTTCCGAACAGCGCCGTCTGATGTTGCTGCAAGGCCCCTCGGCTCAACGCACTCAACCATTTGGTGTGTGCTCACCGTTTATGTAATTAGTATAGCACCGGTTGGATGTCTTGGAAGTACCCCGTTAGACATTTAAGAGAAGTCTGATTCTAATTATCAAGAAGTGGCTGACATCAGGGTTTTCATCATTCCAAACATTAACCGATGCTTGAACCATAGTGGTGTTGCATGTGGTGACTAGTCTATATGCTATTAGTCATACATGGCATATGGTATGTATGTCTAACTTGTATGTCTTTCAGGATCCGCCCTACACCGAGCAGGCTCTCAGCGACATTCGACAAAGTCTTGGAAACGCCTGCTTTATGATGATAACGCCGGCAAGCGGACGGTCAAAGTTGTTCCGGAATCCGGCCTGCTGTCACAGGTTATGTCGCCTCCCTGACCTTCGATAAGCATGTAGCTCAGGTAGAGACCGAAGCCGCTTGAGTGGTCGCTTCCTTGTGGCTGTTTGGCAACACGGAACGGGCTGAAGAGTTTGGCGACCTCTTCGCAGTCCATGCCAATGCCTCTGTCGGTGACTTTGATAAATACACAAGCATCGTCGAATGACAGGTCTACCGTGACCTCGGATTTAGGTTCGCTGGCTTCGATGGCGTTGACGATCAAGTTGTGAAGTACGTGGCTAATGACACTAGGCAACCCACGAACCTTCGGAAGATTCGGCTGTGCCGTCACCTTGAGCTTGACAGCATGATTGACCGAGTAAAGGCGGCTGAGCTCGATCGCTCGATTGGTAATCTCAAGGATTTCGATGTCCTGTCCGAACTCTTTTCCTGCAAAGAAATTGGAGCGAAACATCTCTAAGAGCGAATCGGACAGTTGTAGATACTTGTTGCTCGTCTGTCGCAGCGAGTCCAAGATCTCGAGAGTATCGGTGTCAAAACTTTCCAGATCGAGCATGTCAAAGAACATTTGCTCTGCGGCAAAATGATTCTTGATATCGTGAGTAATAAGAGCGGCCAAAGAATCTCGTTGACGCTGTAGCTTCATTCGCTCAGTCAAATCGTAGAATACGGTTACTCCGCCAAGCGCATTGCCCTTCTCGTCGAACATGGGTGCTGCGTGGACTCTGACCCATCTACCTGGTTGTGGCAAGTGGGGACTAACCACATAACCGACTAGCTCATAGGGTCGCTTCTCTCTGAGCGCGACCACAATAGGCTCCTGATCGTGTGGTAGTTCTGTATATCCTTCGTCGGAATAGAACTTGTAATTGCGCCTGAGCTCGTCGCGGGTGACATCCTCGAGCTGCCAGCCCGCCATATCAGCGGCTGATTGATTGGCAAGTACGATTGTGAGCTTGTCATCAAGCACAATGATACCGTCGGCGGCAGAGTCCAAAATTTTTGCGAGCACTCTGGAGCGCATGTCATGCAGATCTCCAGACTCTTTGAGATGGTCAAGATAACGCTGATTATGAGTGTTGAGGAAATTTGCCATTTCCGACATCACCATATCGACGTCGATATGGTTCTTGTTCATTGTGACCGTTCCAGTGGTACTGTCTACGGCTGGGATTATACCCGACATTCAATAAAGTAGAAAAACAAAAACACCACTTAGATTGCTCTCAAGTGGTGTTTTTGCTACTGTCTGATGTGCCCCTTGCGAAAGGCACAGTATTTCATTACGTGCGCATCAGATGTCAGCGTAATGCGGGCTCACTTGCTACCGTCTCCGGACAGCGCTGCCTGTCGTCTCCACAAGGCCCCTCGGCTCAAGGCACTCAACCGCTTGGTGTGTGCTCACCGTTCATGCAATTAGTTTAGCAAGTCTGCGCTGTATTATAACTACCCCTTTAGACATTTAAGAGAAGCATGTGCGCTATTGCCAAGGTTGCTGTTAGCTAGCGCTTTGGCTATGTCGTGATCATTAAACCGACATTGAACTACACTGGTGTTGCGGGTGGTGCGCATTCCTTGTCGTTTGGATATATAATTGATATGGCATGTTGGTGGTACCCGATATTCATTGCCGTGCCATTGGATGAAGAAGCGCCTCGAGTGAGGCTTTTACCTCTTCCCATTCTGAATCCAAAATTCGGTACCAGGCCGTATCTCGATTCCTTCCCTTGACTATGAAGTGCTGCTGTTGTATTCCCTCGAAGCGGAATCCCATTCTGAGAGCCGCTTTGCGCGACCGTTCATTCAACGAATCGCACTTCCACTCCAGGCGTCGATATCCAAGCGAAAAGGCATGGTCGAGTGTCAGATATGTCGCTTCCAGATTAGCTCCAGTGCTCTGTGCGATCGGGCTATACCAGATGTTGCCGAGTTCTACTTTCAGATGGTTCGGATAGTTGTTCATGTAGTTGAATACGCCAATTGGTTGATCTGTTGCGCTGTCTCGAACGCAGAGACAGCGCCCGTTCGGAGCGTCGACCTGAGACTTGAGAAAACCTCGCATGTCAGAAGCTGACGCGAACGGACCGTGCGACATATAGCGCCAGATTATTTCATCAGCGTCGTATGGCATGTCAACTGAGCGTTCCCCCATTTGAATCGGATTACCATTGGATACGGAGAAAAGAGTTTCGGTGTCCCTGTCGAGGTCGAGAGGGACCAGGCGAATTATGGAGCCCTCTAAGTTCACTGACGATGGCTTCTCCGGCAGTTGTCGCGCTCTCGAGATAGTGGCATCTGAAAGTGTGATTCCAACTGGGAAGTCAAGCTTGGTCATATGGAAACCTCTTAAATTACTAGCGAAGTCGCCGGCAGTTGTTGCGCTCTTGAGATAGCGTGATTTCAGCTAGGAAGTCAAACCTCGTCATTGCCGCCACTCTTAAGTGGATTGCATTCATCAAAACAGAAATAATTGCAGATAGCAAAACAAAAACACCACTTAGATTGCTCTCAAGTGGTGTTTTAGCTACTGTCTGATGTGCCCCTTGCGAAAGGCACAGTATTTCATTACGTGCGCATCAGATGTCAGCGTAATGCGGGCTCACTTGCTACCGTTTCCGAACAGCGCCGTCTGACGTTGCCGCAAGGCCCCTCGGCTCAAAGCACTCAACCTTTGGGTGTGTGCTCACCGTTGATGTAATTAGTGTAGCAAGTCTGCGCTGTAATGGAACTACCCCAATAGACATTTAAGAGCAGCATACTGTTTATGCCGGAGGTTTGATGTAGGCAACAGTTAGCTATAGATGATTTGAAGTGAAACCGATGGAACTACACTGGTGTTGCGGGTGGTGACTGAATTGGATTGATTCTCTATCGATTGAATATGCAATAGTATCAAC
>CAZISK010000438.1:0-6879 GCA_964541355.1 uncultured Candidatus Obscuribacterales bacterium | reverse complement strand
AGGAACGATTGATGAATCAGCGTTTGCTCTGGAAAAAGAGTTTTCCGTCCTATCGATTCCGTTCGTTTTCACCTCGCTATCTGCCTTCGAACTTTCAGAACTACTCGAACTCTTCTCCGTCGAAAGGGCGGAATCAGTGCTCGCCTCAGCATCTATGCTTGGAGTGAACGGACTTGCCGAAGCAGCTGGTACAGGAGTCGCCGGATCGCCTACAGGCTTCGCTTCATTACTTGCCTCGGCGGGCTTGGTCGCGTCCGTTTTCAAGACATCTTCCTTCGCAACCTCACCGACCGGTGGCTTTGACTGGTCTTCAGTTTTCTTCGGAATCGAGATGTCACCAGAAACTTCCTCTTCCTGGTGCACGGACTTTGCGACTATTGTTCGACGACTGACAGCAATCGGTTTTTCTCCGGTTCCGAGAGAAGCCCACACGGTCAGGTAATATAGCCCCTCTTTGCCATCGTTGCTGATTGGAATTTTGCCGTTGAACGAGCCGCCAGCAACTTTAACGCCGCCCTTTATTGGAATGTCTGAAACGGGTTTTGGCTCAGTCGGATCTTGTCCGGACATCATTATAAGCGGTGCAGCCAGCGCCACTGGCGGTACGAACATGCCACCAGCGATGGCGGCAAGTACACCAACAGTTTTGAGCGCAAAAATAGCTTTGGAATGGTCTTTCTCCGATTTCTCCCTGTAGGCGACATAGTCCAGCGGCGGGAAGTATGGAAGCGGCTCGTCGCCACCTTCCTCTTGCGGCGGCAGGTCGGTCGCTCCTTCCCAGGCTAGCGTTATTCGGTCGAACTGATATGGAGCTGCAATCTCCCCGGATACGTCGAC
Source organism: uncultured Candidatus Obscuribacterales bacterium (assembly GCA_964541355.1). GTDB lineage: Bacteria > Cyanobacteriota > Vampirovibrionia > Obscuribacterales > Obscuribacteraceae > JADYXR01. The sequence continues at coordinate 6,042 of CAZISK010000438.1, read as the reverse complement.
TTTGTCTCCTAGCTGCACGGTTTTCGGAACAGAGTTAATGACTCCACGATTGGTGACTACCTCAAGGCAAGCTATTAGTCTGTTTCCATCCCCCATCGATTCCATTGAGAAACCGATATGTGATGCTTCGGGTGCCAATAGCGCTTCGCGATCGTCCTGCTGCATGAGCATGTTCTTCAAGATCCGTGCGACAGCAGATTTCGTCGGTTTCGAACCATTCTCAGGGCTGCTCAACACCGCCAGGTTTTCGGTCACAGCATCAACTCCGCCCAATAGCGTGTATCGCTTGTCAGGATTGTCTCCTTTGCTGTTGGAATGTGACGTCACTCCTCGCTCGACTAAATCTCTTACATGTTCTTCCGCCATCTTCTTGGCCAGGTGATTAGTATCGAGTTGGCCTAAACCACGACGCTGACGCTCGTAATTAATCAGCTCCAGAGCAAAACTATCCAGCACCTCCCGTGGTGCCTTCTTCTGACTGTCCTCTCGATCGGCTATTTCGTCCAAATACTGTAATTCAGCCGCGTCAGGAGCCGCGTTACCCATCGGATTCTCAACGAACCCGGTTGGTGGCACATCCAGATCGCTCGGCTGTGCCAGCGGGCTTGGCGCGCCCTTTCCAAGAAGCGTCGTTTTCAATCGCTCGGTTCGATCGAAGAGGGAATCGTGCGAGTATGATTTTCCGAAGACCGCGTTCTCCAGTGACACAAGCCGGTCTTCAATCGGCATGTCCGGTCGAGCCACTCCAAAAGTTAACTGTTCGAGCTTGCCGATTGCAGGATACGAATCGCTCGCTTGCGATGATTTGTCCGCAGTTGATGTACTTTCGCCCGCAGACTTCTGAGTCGCCGTTGCCTTTCCTTCGGAATGGGTTGCAGGCTTGCTCGAAGAGTCGGTGACCCCGGATGAGTTGGGAGTGAAAGCACCAGGTCTAGAAATCCGCGTCGAGTCAGGGTTGGCAGTGGATGGCGCAGTATGTCCGGCGTTGGCACCCGGTCTTGCGATTCGGTACCCATCATCAATTCGCTTGGTTGGCGCGCTCGACGCGCCGGATGGCGCTTTGGTAACCGCTGACTTATGCCTCGAGGGCGCAAGCGGAGGCATGCTCGCAGGCTTGTCCTGACGGGACGGCGCTGGGTCAGGCGAAGGTTCCGGAGCTGCCACTGCGGCATCCGACAACAGAAGACAGCTCAACAAGCCGACAATCAAACGCCGTACCCTCATTTGACGGTAGGTCAAGTTGGACAGTCTTGAGCTTAGGGAGCGAAGCACTGAGTGATGAGCCTTAACAATCGAAGTCACCTAGTATATTGTCGGACAAATTCTGGGCGAAAACAAACAGCATCGCGAATCTTTACAACCAAACACTGCCATCAACTGGTTTGGTTTAGCCAGATTGACGAAAGCTCCTGATAACTGTTCCTTGGGGCAGATTAAACCGAGCCATTTCGTTCGGTTTCAAAAATCAGAGCGCAATCCGCTGGAATGGATACGGCTCATATGGATCATTCTTTTCGTAGTCGTTATACATAAGAACATCTCGATCTTTCTGAGCTTTGTCCTTGTCACCTAGCGTCTGGTAAATCTCGGCTCTCACGTTGTATGCGCGCGACCAGGTCGGGATCAGTTCAATAGTTTTATTAGCATCAGCAAGCGCTTCCTGATTCTTACCTAACTTGGCATACGCCTGTGCCCGCAGCAGGTAGAAGGGCGCGACACAAATCTCATTACCAAGCTCTTGAATCATCTGGTCCAGAACCGTAATCGATCCCAAAAAATCGCCGCGCACCTGTAGCGCATCTGCCTCGGTATACTTGAAAAACATAAGCTTATTCTTGAATTCCGGTCGCTTCGAGCTCAGCTCGATTGCCTTTCGCGCATCATCGACCGCTTGTTGCTCTCTGCCGCCGACACGCTTGCAGGCGATGGCTCGCTTCCAATACCAGACAGGATTCTCTGGATCGGCCAGCACTCCCAGGTCCCAGTCTCCAATCGCCTTGGCGAACTCCTCGCGCATGGCGTTGGCGGTGGCTTTCTGGTCGTAGTCCTGGGCGGTTGGTTGCGAAAACAGCGAACACCCCTGGAGCGCCGAACACCCCAGTGCAACTGCCAGAAAAACGCTCAGATTCTTTGGTAAATAATTCATATGCGTATTAGTGTAGGACAACCAAGAGCTCTCTTCAATGTTGACTCGCCGATAAAAATGGTCCGAATACAAACCTACCAATAGTTGGTGCTAAGCAAACTCTTTGGCAAGCTTACGTGATACAAATCAACGCTCCCTGCCGTCCAGTCGAACCGCCGGATTGACGGTGCGAGTAAAAAACATCGGGATTACACGCCGTGCAATATTCACTGACGTCAACTTCGCTTACGCCTGTTTCAAGCAACTGCATAGCGTTGATCGCTTTCAGATCGGGAGCCTGTTGACCGCTCTTGTGTTCTGCAATCAAACCGTCACTATCTGAGACGGTGGCTTTGAGGGCCTCAATCACCTCTATTGAGGTTGGATAACAGCACGAGCCGATAGCAGGTCCGACTACACCAACCATATGAGACGGATCCGCCCCCAGTCTGCTAATCATCTGCTCTACTCCATGGCGGACAATGCCACTGGCAGTGCCTCGCCAACCGGCATGGAAGATTCCAATCAATTTGGTTTTCTTGTCAACAACGATAACCGGGACGCAGTCGGCGAAATGCAATAAGAGAGGAGTAGCGGGTCGTGCGGTGATCAACCCATCCACGCCCTTCAGATCGGGTAACTCCGCCTTATCTGCAACCAGCTCGACATTGCGTGAATGCACCTGTCCCGGCACGACTAAATCATGAAATTCGATAGCTAGAGCCTTGCACAGCTGTTTGCGATTGGCATAAGCATCTTGTTTCAGGTCCTCATCTTTGAGCTGACCCCCGAGGTTAAATGAGTCGAACGGCGCTCGGGAACTACCACCTATACGAGTAGTAAAGGCGTGACTGACGAAATCGAGCTCCATGAGCCGAGGAGACAGGACAAGCCGCATTCCGTCTCGGTCTTGATCAACCCACTTGTTGGTCCGCAGTGCTGATTGAGAGATGCTTGTGTGTTTCAAGTTATGGATAAACCTCCGCAGATGTTAATAGCTTGCCCAGTTATTCCCCTTGCGCTTTCAGTACAAAGATAGCCTACCAAACTGGCTACCTCTTCGGGCTGAATCAGCCTCATCTGCGGAACAGATAGGCGCGCGATATCCAGCGACTCTTCCGGATTAATGTCGTTCAGCCGGCACCACTGAGGATCGTTGATCTGCTCCTGGGCCATGTCGGTTGCCACCCAGCCCGGACAGACAGAATTGACCGTGACTCCATGACGAGCCAGTTCAAGCGCGAGAGACTGAGTGATACCAATCAGACCAAATTTCGAGGCCGAGTACGCAGTTCCAAAAACCTCAGCCTTTTGTCCGGAGATTGAAGAGATGTTGATGATCCGCCCCCATCGTCGCTCGACCATCTGAGGCGCAAGCAAGCGAGCAAGTCCGAAGGCGGCACTCAGATTGACTGCCAGAGTCTTGTTCCACAACGCAATCGACGACTTCGCTCCAGAATCCCAACCGCAATCCTCTTCCATACCGATCGAGTCAGTTCCATATATACCGGCATTGTTGACCAGAATATCTACATTGAATTTCTTCTCTTTGAGCCAATCTACGAGATCGCTTGTTGAATCCTCGAGGGCCAGGTCGAAACTGTTGTACAGAGCGGTCGCACCGGCCGAGTTGAGCTGACGCGAAAGTGCATCCAGCTTGGTCAGGTCGCGGGCAACAAGCGCTACAGCTGCCCCAGAGGCGGAGAGCTCCAGAGCTATAGCGCGACCGATACCCCGGCTGGCACCTGTAATGAGCGCTGCTTTTCCGTTAAGAAGACCGGCTGCCATGAACAGTCACCCTTGTTTCCCACATTACATTATTCACGTTGCAGTTGGAGAAGTCATAAGGGGTCTGTAAGATTCTAGTATGTACATTATTAACACCACATCTAGAATTTCCTCTAATATCGCCTGGAGCCTGGATTCTTGACCACCTCTTCAGACCGCCACCCTTCTGGCTTTATCAAACTCTCAGAAACACGACTGGGAACATTGCTAGACTTTGACAGTCTAAAAATCTAGTTCCGTTGGGCGAACGAGAGGAACCGATAGGTTTGGAAACAAAATAGGAACTCGTTTCAGAACGCCTCAGGGTCCGGTGTGATATCTGTCGAGACGATAGGGAAAAAACCATGAAGTACACTAAAAAGTCTTCCATCAAACAGAGCGTGCTGGCAAGCGCTCTTGCGTTCAGCCAATTATTTTTTATGACACCACTGGCGGTGATGGCGGCGGATAATACCGTGCGAGTGGCCGGTCAACCTGTTATCTCCAACCTGTCAGGGGCAGGGTCTCTGTCCGGAGAGGCGAGAGCAGAGCAAGTGCAACAAAACCTGGACAACGCCCTCGTCGCGGCAAAGGATCGAACACCGTCCGCGGTGAATATCACATACGTCAAAGGATTACCGGTCATTACCCTGGGCGGCTATCAGGTTATCACCGTAGATAGTGCCACCGCAAAGGCGGCCGGTGCAACACCTGCGGTTCTAGCACAACGCTGGGCCGACCAATTGCGAGCGTCGCTTCGCGACCAGGCGAGCATCCAAAGCTATATTGCACAGCTCTCCGGCGATTACAATTCCAGCGCTCCGCCTGTTGCCAGTCAGCCTCCATCTCAACAACAACAACCAGAATATTTCGGAAGTAACAACAGCAACCAACCCCCACCGCAACAATATAACGGCGGAGCTGGACAGCAGCAGTACGGCGCATCGGCGACCTACAACTACGCGGCGCCACAGGGATCGACCGGCTATACACCGGCACCACGCGGATATCGCCAGGGTCGCGTAGCCTACGCTCCAGCAGGTCTCGTGATTCCTGCCCAGCTCAGCACATCGATTGCGACCCAGGTCGCCAGACCAGGCGATATGATTCAGGCTGGTATCAGTCAGGCTGTGATCCTTGGAGATTCTCAGATTCCTGCCGGTTCGGTTCTTATGGGACAAGTAACCGAAGCGAAAAAAGGAGGATATCTAGGAATGTCGGGACGCCTCGAAATTCAATTCAATCGACTACGAACTCCAGACGGAACAGAAACGCCAATCGTCGCTCATATCGTTGGCGGAATCGGCAAGTATGATGACAAAGACGGCAACGGCGAGCTCGTAGGCGAAACGTGGAAAGGCAAGACCGTTCAGGCCGTAGGAAGAGGCGCTGTAGGCGCCGGACTTGGCGCGGCGCTAGGCACGGCAGTAGGTGCTATTGCCGGCGGCTCCCGTGGTGTCGGTCGTGGTGCCTGGTCTGGTACCGCTATCGGTAGCGGGGTCGGAGTTGTTCAGAGCTTGACTGTTCGCAAAGGCAAGGATGTTAATATCCCATCCGGAACACCAATTCAAATTCAACTTGATGCACCGTCATCCATTGCCGGCGCAGGTCCCGGACCATATGTAGGAGCCTATTAATCACAACTGACGGTCGGCTGGCTGGCGTTGGCTGATCGGCAAAGCTCCCTGATTTTGAAAGACCGGGCATCGACCCGGTCTTTCGTTTATCAGCATCCTCTGCCAAAAGGTCCCCTCTCTCGATGAAGCACCTCGTCTCAGACGTTCCTCGATACTGAAGAACGTCTTCGCTGTGGGCGGGGCACTCGCTCGATGCTGCGCTCTTCGTGCCGCCCCACCAATCATGAATGGCTGTAAGAGGGCGACGCCAATACATCGCCATCATAAGACCTCAACAACGAGGATTGCCTCGATCGATGAAGGAGCTCGTCCAAGAGGTCCCTCGATCGATTAAGAACCTCGTCCAAGAGGTTCCTCGATCGATGAAGGACGTCGTCTAAAAGGTTCTTCGATCGCTGAAGAACCTCGTCGAAGGCGTTCCCTCGCTTGATGAAGAACGTTTATATCGGTAGACGCGAAGAGCTCAGCCACTGAAGAACCGCTCAGAGAGCGACGCACCACTGGGAGCGCCGG
>CAZISK010000437.1:0-6910 GCA_964541355.1 uncultured Candidatus Obscuribacterales bacterium | reverse complement strand
CCCATCGTTGCCGACCTCAACCCGCAGAATCTGGTTGCTTGCCCGCTCGAAGTAGAAAGCCTCGCCACTGCCTGGTGCATGATGAAGAAGAACATGATCGCCGGCTTTGAGCGTTACATCCTTCGGAATACCCTTGTCATGCGCCTTCTCAGGAGAGAATCTCAATACCTGAGCGCTACCGTCCTTGCCTTCGACAGCAAAACCTCTAACTAAATCCGGCTTTGCCTTATCCGGCTTGTACACGCAGGGTTGCGCCACATCCTTGCTCAACGGGCTCTCCACCCTGCCGCCCTTGATGTGAACCTTCGGGTCCACGGCCGGGCGCTCCTTCGCGGCATCAGGCTTAGACTGAGGAATCAGGTCCGTAACTGCAAACTCTTTCTTGATGAATTTCCTGAGGTGATCGGCTTTCTCTTGAGATATATCGCCTTTGCTGACCGCCTCGTCCAGCTGCCGGGTAGCCTCCGCCGCCTTGTCCAGCGCCTTTAGATAATCCTCGGCATTCTTAGCGTTGTCCGTGGCTTTCGCGGTTTTGTACTTCTCCGCGAGATCTCTGTACGTGTGAATCACATCGCTATAAGTTTTTTCAGGACCTTTGAGATTGCCGCGCTCCGTTGCCTCGAGCTTGCCGATGTTCTGGAACTCTTCTGCGGATTTGGCATACTCGCGAGCGCGGTGACGGGCGTTGCGGAACCTGATCATGGAATAGACGCCCAAGCCGATCAGCGCCGCAGTCAGCCCGATGTCTGTAATTTTGTCGGCCGTGTAAGGCTTGATCGTGGGATCGTCGGTGACCTCGGGATTGTACAGCGTCGGCATCTCGAACTTGTTGGCGAACTTCGGCCCATCGCCCTGATTGGCATCGCCCTCTTTTTTCTCCTCTTTCTTCGGTGGACCGTCGCCCATGGCGGCTGCCGGCTTGTTGAGATAATGGGCCTTGAAAGCGTTGCTCAGAGTCTCTTTGAACTCATCGTTGAAGGCCAGAGTCGGATCGTGCTTGAGCACATCGAGAATCTCCTTCTTTCCTTCCGCGAAGTTCTTCTCTTCGCCGGTGGCGATTTTTGCAAAGGCAAAATTGCTCTTCACGCTAGCGACCTGCAGCCGAGCATCTCTTGCAGTTTCCATCGCCTCTTTCTGTTTGCCGGTAAGCGCGATGCGCTCCTTGACGGAATTATCAATGTTTTTGTTGGCGAAACCGTCCTGAGCGATCGAAGCGTCCTGCTTCAATGCCGTCAGGAACAGACTGATTCGCGCCCGCTCAGCACGCGCGTACTCCTCGTCGGCAGCCCGATTGGCTGCGTCGAAGAGCGGACGTGCCTTCTCGATGCCATTTTCGAAGAAAGTCTCCGTCGCTTTTTGAACCAGCTCCCCGACCGACTTCTCCGCCTTCTTGTCGCCCTGGCCTAGATCGCCGAGAACATCGTCTATCGCCAAATCGCTCTTCCATTCACCCAGCCCGCGTGCCTTTCGCATGCCGGCCATTTCGGCATAGGACTTCAGGACTGTTTCGTGAAACTTCTCATCAGTTGCGATGTTTGGATTGTCTCTTATGAGCTTAACGAGCTGTTTCTCACCGTCCTTCACCTCTGCGTCTTTGCCGGTTGCAATCAACAAACAAGCCTTATACGCTCTCAAATCGCGCTCTCTTGTTGGGCTGGCTGCCAGCACTCTGAGCTGATCCGCTTCAACAGCAGTCGCATCTCGGGCGAGCTCGCTCTCTTTCGCTTTTAATTGCGGGTCGTCGGGTTTCTTAGTCAGACCTGCCCGATTGTTACCGATAGCATCAAAAGAGGTAACGGCCTTGATTTGCAATTCGCCAAGTCGATCGTTGCCGGCTGTCCTGTCGCGCGAGGCCGCTGTGATAGCGTCATCGAGACGCTTTATGTCGAGAGCGAGCTTCGTGTCGAAGTCTTTCACCGCCGGTGATACCGGCTTCTCCTCTACCTTCGGCTTCTCGACCTCTCTAGCGGCTTTGTCCTTGGGCTCGTCAGGCTCATCTGGCTCATCCGGAGCTTCAAACGAGACTAACTCCTCATTACCTTCTTTTCCGGACGCACGTGGATTAATAGCAGCAAGCTGCGCCTCCGTCAATTTAGGCAAGACCGGCTTGACACGCTCCTTCGCCAATTCTGCGTAGGACCTCTTGCCTGTGCCGTTCTCTGAGAAATCGATGCCTCTAGCAGCAATACCAGCCATGACCATGGTTGCTGCTGAGTTGTTGGACTTTATCTCTTGTGATAGTTCTTGAAACTGCCTCTTGAAAGACCGCGGAGCTGCACCATCTCTCTGCGCCGATTCCAGCCCGCTAAGATAGATTGGCGCGAAGCCCTCGGCCAATCGGAGACGCTGAATTGTAGGCAAATCGCCCAGGCAGATCAAATTGTGGATAGCCTTCATTGCCGCCGCTCTATCCGGTCCTTCAACGGACTCCATTAGCACCTGGTGCAACTGCTGCTGCACTTCCTCGGACCCACCTGCCGCCTTGCCGTCATGCAGCGCAAATGCCAAGCCTCTGGTAGCCAAGGTAGCTTGCTCGAAGCTGAGTTTGCCACTATTAGCGATGGTACTCAGGTCGAGCGCAGCAGCACGCCACAACGGCATCCTGTTCGCGGACGGAATTGCTCCCGCCTCGAGAAGTACATTGATCGGCCCGCCTTTTTGGTTAAACCGAGCATACTTGACCAGCCCGTCATTTTCGGCGGACTGGCCGGCAAATTTATCAAGCGCCGCCCGCGCGTCCGGCGATTGCAGCTCCAATTCAGCCAGCGCCTTGACCGCCTCGAGCGCATCCTCTGTGCTGTTGGAAGCGCGGGCTTCATCCAACTGTTTGGTTCGCTCGCTGACCTTTTGTGGTACTTCTTCCGGTCTGGTCACGAAGGTGGAATCGTACCGAGAATATCCTTGCTTCGGCGTTTCCACAATGCTCGCGGCACCGTCCTTCCTGGGCGGGTCGAAACTCAATTGCCGCCTGCCGTCGGCAAAGTATGTAATCGATCTCTTGCGTCCACCGTCTTCATAGTCGCGCTTATACAATCTACCTTCTTGATCAAAAGCTCCGAATTGAGTCGTGCGACTTCCGTCTGGATGGACAATTTCGCGATCGCCGTTGGCGATCAATGTCGTTTCATTACCGTAGGCATCTGTAAAACTGAACAGTGAAGGTGGTTGAAACTTCGCCAGCGCAGCCGAGTCCAACTTCCGAGTGCCACTGCCGGTAGTGATAGACAGCTCGTCCTCGCCACCCTTCAAATAGGTCATCGATTTAATCGGTTCACCGTTAAACTGAGGCAGTGCTCCGGTCGAAGCGCTGAAATCGTTGACAATTCCTCTTTCGCTGCGGGTCTGCGTAACCTGATCGGGGAAGCGAAACACACCGACTTCACCTGGAGAAGATCCGCCCTGCGACCTGACATTCACCCCGAGTGCAGCAAAATCGGGCTCCGGCAGTTTCGCCAGGTCGCTCTGCAATTGCGCCAGGGTGAGTATATCGGCAAAGTCCGCACCGAGCCGCTCCTGGCGCTCGACTTCAGATGGATCAGTTGAGAATGAATCCGATTCGTCTTCTTCGTCGCCACCGTCACTCTCTTTTGGAGTGGCGGCGCCTCCTTTCTCGGCCAACCGCAAGTCCATTTGCAAGGCGCTAGCGGTCTCCAACTCATCATCATCATCGCCAAGATCTTCGTCCACATCCGGTGGCGGAATGAACGTTTTTTTCTGGTTGTCTCCGTCCGGAACCTTGCGGTTGCCGCCGGACGGCTCATTGTCGCCCATCGAGCTAACTCCTGCTCAATTTTCAATCCCGACTCTAGAAGCGGAGAAGCGAGATTCGAGATCGGATGCCAACAAAGTGATTACGGACAGCAACAACATCTGCCGCCCGAAACTATATACCCGGATCGGCATAACCGGACACAGAATCATGCTTTCGCCGCGATTGCGCCTGGCACGTGCCTTTATGCAACCAGCTTCGGTGCTCATCGTCGACGATCTGTGTATTCGCACAGTGATTTTCTGCACAGTTGAACAGTACACGAAGAAATTTAATTTCCACCAGGTCTCTAAGCCGCGCCAGTTTATACATTTCCTCAACATTGATTTGCCAACATTGTGCTCATAGTGAGGAGTTTTTTCGCCATGACAGATAACTTTCCAGGTCGGGATGGACCGGGATTCAACCCGCTCCAGAGTCAGAAAAATGTATCAGACGCGTTTTTCTTGTGTGCCTATGTCAGTCCGGACACAGCGGCAACAGATACGAAAATCGAGCATCCGTGGAAATCGCCTGGCAACAAGAGCGAAGGCGTCGACGAAGGTAGAGGGGTTTATCGAACCGTCTTCGGTCGCGACGAGCTGCCGATAAAAACCTCGACCTTTCCTATCGGCCACAAGGCGAAAGAAGCGGCTGCCGACTACAAAACCGGTGAGCCGTGTTATCGCCACACTGTCTACAAAGACGGCGCCACCAGAACTCTCAAATTCTCGGAGGATGCGACTGTTGGAAAGATGCGCATCGCAGACAAGAACGGTGAATCCACAGTCACGGTTTATCCATCCGGAGTCGAATTCAAGCGCACCAGCAAAGACGACAACCAGAGCACAAAGTTTAACGCCGGCACTTACGGTGGGAAGGCAAAACTGGAACATCGAACGAAAGGCAACCTCGTCTTCTCATGGGAATTCGATGTAACTAGCGGACTGACGATGAAGAATCACGGCGCTCTAGATCGCCCTTACTCAGCAACCGAAATTACGACCGACGGGCACAAGATCCAGTATTCAATCGGATTGGATGGCGAAAAGGTCCGTTCGACCTATACGAAGACGAAGCTCACAGATGCTGAGCAGAAGGAGTTCAAAGCGCTGTACGATCTCATGGATCAAACGGTCATGTCTCGATCGTTGCCGGAAAAGATGAAAGCACCAGAAATGCTAAAACAGCTACAGCGCTGGGGAAGCTATGACTTCCTCTCAGGTGAACAAAGGGACACCAAGAAAATTCCGTCTCTCGGACAGACCAAGTCGACACCGTTAACAGACGGACTGGGAGCAGGAAAGCCCAAGGAGTCAAGCGACGAAAAGTCCGAGGCTCCGAAGGCTACGCCGGAGCGAGCCGAGGACAAACGCGTTAAGACAGCATCTGATGCAGTTCTAGCCATGGAGAAAAATGACTACAAATATCTGGCGGTCAAGGCGGCGCTCATTGATACCTACGACAGGACTGCTGGAGGGAAGGATACCAAAATGGAGGCACTGCGGGAGTTCGTCAAGTGGGTCAACGGCGACTTGAAAGGACGAGGCTCGGTCAGCATTGAGCCGCTCGGCGGACAACTGGCTTTTACTGTGAAAGAGGTCGAACGAGCACGGGACGCTGACTTCGTCATCTCTATGCGGATCAATTACGGCAAGAAGAATTTCGATCCGATCGCTTTTCCCCTGGGAGGGAAAAAGTGACGCTATTGAAAACAACAACATCAGATCAAATCAGTCCTACACTAACCATTTGTTTTGATATTGCGCTGCAGTTGAATTAAATTGTGATGATGGCAAGCAGCTATTGTCCGTCGAACGCTGCTGTTAGAGCCGTTTTTCGCCATATGATTCAAACCTATATCGCCTGACATTGACAATTGCCTCTTCAGTAGATTTTTTGAGTCTTCTCATTTCTAGAGCACCGGAGTTCGGCACCTAGCATTTCGTAAACAACAACAACAACAACAACAACTGCAACTGGTGCGACTCATGTCTTCAGATTGGGAAGTGTGGTTTTGTGTCCTTCGGCGTAGCTCAGCGCGCGTCAAATACACCGATGAAGCCAATCCCAGAGGGATTTGCAGAGGTGCGCTCGTTGATCAAAAGCTACGTCGACCGGCAAGAAGACCACCAACCGCGGCTGTGCACAGTGCCAGTCGTAATTGAGCCTACAAAAGCAATCGGGCCTCTCCAGCCTGCTTGCCGGCTCGGTGGTGCTGGTTCTGCGTCCTGGACGAACCGGCGCCGAGAAACCATCCAGGAGGAGACAACAACCATGCTTACGCACGTTCAACAACACCCCCTGCTCAAAGGCCTTCACACCGCTGTCACCGACGCGGAAGCCGCCTTTAAAGAGGCTCACGACAGCTTCATGGACCTGGCGGGATTCAACCCAGCCATCTCGATGGCGAAGTGGGCACGCCACATCGAATCCGCCGGCGACGACGCCTTCAGACTGGCCGAACTCAAGCGCGATCGCGTCGAAGTCGTCCTCGCCTTCGAGTCCCGCGCCTCCAACTTCCACTTCCGACAGCTGACTCTCGAGGAAAAGCTGGCTGCCCTTCGCGATTGGTTGAGCGTCTCGGCTTCGACCGTGAAGACGCTCAACCACAAGAGCGAGCACAACTGGATCCGCCCGATGCTGGTGCGCACTTTCATCGCGGGCAGCGCACTGCTTGAACGCGAGATTCCGGGTTCTACCGGCATGGCGCAGGAGTACAGCGATCGCAACTGCCGCTATCGCTACCTCGGGATGATCAAGAAAGCGTTCGAGACTCTCAAAACCGGGCTCAGTCGCGCTCCTAAGTGCGAGACCGGTCCGCTGTACATCGGTCACTCCTTCGCCAACCTCTACCCGACGGACTTCATCGTCCCCGAGTCGGCTGGTAAGAAAGAGACGAGCGAGCGGCGACGCCTCCGCGTCATCAACTTCCTCACACTCGACAAGATAGAGCGCCCGGCGTTGCTCGCGCTGTCGAACGCCATCGTCGAGGCTGAGGTGGCGGAGGTCGCGGCGGGCAGGGCGCTTCGCGCTGTGAAGGAGAAGGAAAACGGTTCGATCAACGAGTACCAGTACGGCAGCAGGCTTACTGCAATGCTGGAGGACGGCGAGCTGGACGGCAAGGTGTCCTGGCAGCACAAGCAACAGCACGAGAAACGG